>JAZQPI010000017.1:0-13669 GCA_045628545.1 Kiritimatiellia bacterium | reverse complement strand
CGCGGCGTAGGCGTGCAGGCAGTGTCCGGTCTGGTTTTCGACGGCAAAGGCGCCGTAAAGCCGGTCGTTGACGATGTGCATTCCCGCCAGGGCGAGCTGGGCGCGAATCTGATGCGTCACCCCCGTGAAGATCGTCACCTCCAAAAGCGTGCGCACTTCGCTGTCGACGCAGGTGCGGCCGATCGGGCGATAGCGTGTGACGGCGTGCAGAGGGCGCAGAGAAGCGCATTGGGCGCGGGTCAGCCGGTTGTGGTGCAGGTCGATCATCCGGCAGAAGGGCAGCGTCGGATCGTGCACTAAGTCGTTTTCCAGCGTTCCGCCGACTGAGACTTCGCCCTCGACGAGCGCCAGATACGTCTTCTCGACGGTCTGGGCCGCGAATTGCGCGCGGAGCGCGTCAAAGGACTCCTGCGTGCGGGCGACGAGGACGAGTCCAGAGGTGTCGGCGTCAATGCGGTGGAGGGCCCCGGCCATCAGCGTGTTGACGGGACGGCCGTCGGCGGTCCGCTCGAAGATGTCGCGGCATTCGGGATAGCGCGAGACGACGCCGTTCATCAGCGTGCCCGTTTCGCGGCAGGAAAGGGGCTGGACGGGCATCCCGGCCGGCTTGTCGAAGGCGAGCAGGGCCGAATCCTCGAAAACCGGGTGGGGACAGACCCCGTCGGGACGAACCAGATTGTCGGATTCTTCCAGCAGTTCGCGGACGGAGAGCTGTTCGCCGCCGCGAAGTTTCGTCCCCTTGGCGACGCGGCGTCCGTTGACGAGGACGTCTCCCGCTTCGATGGCCTCGCGCACGAAGGCGCGGGTCGTCGTCGGGAAGGCGTGAAGAATGGCGGCGTCCAACCGGACGCCGCCACCATTGACCTCGAATGTCGTATCGTGTATCACCTCAACCGCACCTTTCTCCACCTACTTTCTTCATTCGTACCGATCCATCATCGTCGGGGCGATAGGCGCGAGGCCTTCCCATGACTTGTTCGAGGCCCAGGGCAGGTCGCTGTCCTCCGCCGTGTCGGCGATGCAGCCCGCTGCCAGGGACAAAAGAATCGCCCCCGCGAGAGCGGCGGCGATTCTTTTCGTGGACGGACGATTAGTCTGCGAAGATGATGTCATTTTCTGTCAGCTTGTCCTGTTCCCACTGCCCGAGGATGTCGCAGATCACGTAGGGCTTGCCCTTGATCTCCTGGCGGATCTTGATGCGGCCGACGAACTCGCCAGCTTCGCCGTTGAAGCCGGCGCGGCGAACGCCGAGCTCGAGGATCGGCAGCATCGCGTCCTCGTTGCCGCCCTTGAGTTCCTTGAACGCTTCGGGCGTGAACTCGACGATCGCGAACATGTTCTCGTTGTCGGCCTTGATGATCTTGCCCTTGTCGCCGGCCGGGAGCGAGGTGACGGCGTTGCCGCGGCCGGTGGTCGCGCCCTCGTTGCGGTTACGCTGGAGCGCTTCGGCGAGCAGCTTCTTGAGCGAGACGATCGTCTCGTCCTTCTTGGCGATCTCGGCCTTCGCCTCTTCGACCTCGCCCTTGGCGGTGACGACCTCGTCCTTGAGGTTGGTGACCTCGGCGTTGAGCTCTTCGATCTGGGCCTTCAGCTTGGTGATGGTGTCTTCGAGGCCGGCCTTCTCCTCTTCGAGCTTGGCGATCTCGGCCTTCTTCTCCTCGATCGTCACCTTGTCCTGACGCGCGAGCGGCTTGATCTTGTTCAGCTCCTCGACCAGGGTCTCGAGCTTGCCGCGCAGCTTTTCGAGTTCGGCGCGGGTCGTGTTGAGACGGGACTGCTGGTCCTTAGAAGATTCGAAGAGGCGGTTCAAGAGCTCGTCCTCCGTCCCCGGACCGCGCATCAGCGGGACGTTGCCGTCCATCTCCGGCTTGCCGTCCGGCCCCAGGACGTAGACGTTGCGCAGCTGCTCGCGGGCCGACTGGCCGTTCCAGTCGTACGTCTGGAGGTTCGTCGTCTCGAGCGTGTTGTTGTAGTCCTCGAGGACGTTCTCGGTCTCGGGGATGTCGACGATCTTCGCCTCGACGGGCGAGCTGTCGAGCTTGAGCTCGAGCGCAGGGGCCTTTTCGGGCGCCTTCTGCTCGATGGTGCGCGCCAGCTTGATGAGGTACTCTTCCTGCAGCCGATTGCGATCGGTCAGCAAAGAGCGCTTCGCGTTGAGCTGGAATTCGAACACCAGCGCAGCGGCGGCGAGGATCAGAAACAGGTAGACCAGTACATGTAAGGCTTTGTTCATAGACTATTTTCCTATTCGATACTAAAATGATACCCTTTTTCTCGGCAAAAAGCAACTGTTTTTTGATACAATATCTGTCGATGAATTTTTCGGTCATAAAAGAGGACAGTGAAACGCAGGCCCGCCTGGGGCTGCTGGAGACCGCGCACGGCACGGTGGAGACGCCCGTTTTCATGGACGTCGGCACGCTCGGCACGGTCAAGGCGCTGGAGCCGCGCGACCTCGTCGAGCTGGAGACGCAGGTCGTGCTGGGCAACACCTACCACCTGCTGCTGCGCCCCGGCAAGGAGGTCCTGGCCGCGGCCGGCGGGCTTCACCGCTTCATGGGGTGGGACGGTCCGATCCTCACGGACTCCGGCGGCTTCCAGGTCTTCTCGCTCGCGAAGATGCGCAAGCTGACCGAGGACGGCTGCCGCTTCAACTCGCACATCGACGGCCACGAGTTCTTCCTCGGCCCCCGCGAGTCGATGGAGATGCAGCGCGTGATCGGCTCGGACATCGCGATGGTCTTCGACGAATGCCTGCCGTACCCCTGCGACCGCGCGCGCGCCGAGAAGTCCGTCGAGCAGACGCTGCGCTGGGCGGCGCGTTCGAAGGCCGAGCCGCACGCGGAGGGGCAGGCCGTGTTCGGCATCGTCCAGGGCGGAGTCTACGACGACCTTCGCCGCCATTGCGCGGAGGAGCTGGTGAAGATCGGCTTCGACGGCTACGCGATCGGCGGCGTCTCGGTGGGCGAGCCGGAGGCGTGCATGTACCAGGCCGTCGAGGCGAGCGTGCCGTATCTGCCGAAGGACCGTCCGCGCTACGTGATGGGGCTCGGGGTCATGCACCAGATGGCGGAGTGCGTTGCGCGCGGCGTCGACATGTTCGACTGCGTCATCCCGACGCGCATCGCCCGCCACGGCACGGCCATCACGCGCCGCGGCAACGTCGCGATCAAGGCGGCGAAGTGGATTTCCGACCCGGGGCCCGTCGAGGAGGGCTGCGACTGCTACTGCTGCCGCAACTTCTCGCGCTCCTACGTGCGCCACCTCCTCGCGTGCGACGAGATCCTGGGGCTCCGGCTGCTGACGATCCACAACGTCCGCGCCCTCAACCGCTTTATGAAGGAGATGCGCGCCGCGATCGCGGACGGCTCCTTCGCCGAATGGAAAGACAAAATAAGAAAGGATACCTGCAATGAACACAGAGACTGAAGCCTCCGTCGCCGCGGCCCCCGCCGCGACGGCCACCGTGGAAGTGCCCGCCGAGGGCGCCGCTCCCGCCACGCCCCAGCAGCAGCCCGGCGGCATGGGGATGATGATCCCGATGCTGCTGATACTGGCGATCTTCTACTTTATGATGATCCGCCCGCAGCAGCGCAAGGAGAAGGAGCGCCGCAAGATGATCGACGAACTCCGCGCCGGCGCGAAGATCGTCTTCGCCGGCGGGCTGATGGGCAAGATCCAGGAGGCGACGGAGAAGACCTTCAAGGTCGAGATCGCCCCGGGGACGGTCATCGAGATCGCCCGCAGTTCGGTCACTGGCGTCGTTGAAGAAACGGCGGCGAAGTAAGTGCCGTTCAGAAGAGGCAGATTCGGCGTCGAATACCACGAGCGCCCGCAGGAGCCGGAGGGATCCTGGCTCTGGCGCGCGCTCGGGGCGGCGTTCCTCGTCGCGCTCGTCTCCCTGGCCGTCACGCTCTATACGCGCAGCCGGGCGCGGGGCGCCGCCGAGGAGGAGACTCCGCCGCAAGATTTCGCCGCGGCGGAGTCCGCTGACGGCCCGTCTGCGGCCGGCCTCGCCGACGAACCGTCCGCGCCGCCGGTCGCGCCGCGGACGCTCTCCGGCCGGCCGGTGCAGGTCCGCAACCTCCTGCTGCGGCTGGAGGAGGCCGAGCGCATGAAGGACCTCGAGATGGCGATTTCGACCATCGAACGCATCCGCGCGCTGCCAGGCGCTCCGGCGGCCGACCTCGACGACAAGCTGGCGCGGCGGCTCGGGGTGCTGAACGAACGGCTCCTCTTCCGGGAGAAGAGCGCCCAGTGGGTGACCGACGTGACGGTCAAGCGCGGACAGTCCGCCTCGCGCATCGCCGCGGAATACGGCTCGACCCTGGCGTCGCTCGAAAAGCTCAACGGCGACGTCTCCCGGCTGGAGGTCGGACGCAAGCTGAAGGTCCTCAAGCTGCCGCGCTTCAACCTGGTCGTCTGCCGGCTGTCGCGGTCCGCCGACCTGCTGCTCAACGGCAAGTTCTTCAAACGGTATTACCTGACCGGCGAGGTGAAGGGCCCTGTCGGCGCCTATGTGGTCGAGGATCGGCTGCGCGGCTTTTTCGCCGCGAAGGGCATCCAGCTCCGTCCGGAAGACCGCGCGGAACTGGAGATGCTCCTGCCGCGCGGAGCGAGCGTGACCATTTCCGAAATGCGATGACGACAGTCCGTCCCTACCTCGTCCTGTCCGCGGCGCTGGCCCTCGGGGAGGCGCTGGGACTTTCGGCGGGCGGCGCGGCGGCGCTGTGGCCGCTCGCCGCGCTGGCGTGCGCGGCGGTCATTCTCCTGGGCGCTGGATTCTCGGTCCGCGGCTGGCCGGCGGTGGCGACGGCTCTGCTGGGACTTGCCGTCGCCGCGTCCGCCGAGGAGGTGCGCCGCGGCGTTTTGGAGTCCGCCTCGCTGGCGAACGGACTCCTCGCGGTCGACGTGAAAGTCGGCGCGGGGGCGGAGCCGGGGTCGTTTCCGGCGGAGTTCGCGGGCGTCCCCCTGCGGGTGTCCGTCGCGCGCGAAATCCTGGACGGCGCGCCGCCTCCTCGTCCGGGCGAGCTCTGGCGGGTCTCCGGCTGGCTGGAGCGCAAGCCGCTCTCCGACCGATCGCGCCGCGTGCTCTGGGTCGTCGGCCGGGCGGCGGGCGCCCGGCGGCTCGCCGCGCCCTCCCCGCCGGACCGCGTCCTCGCGCGCGCCCGGCGGGAGGCGTCGCGGCGGATCGGCATCGGACTCGGCCGTGTGCCGGAGATCGCGCAGCTTCACCGCGCCCTGCTGCTGGGCGAACGCGGCTGCCTCTCGCCGAAGCTGCGCCAGGCTTTCGCGGACGCGGGGACGATCCATGTCTTCGCGGTGTCGGGACTCCATGTCGGAACGGTGGCGCTGACGGTTTTCGCGCTGCTGGTCCTCTGCGGCGTGCCGCTGCGCTGGACGGGGCTTTTCGTCGTGCCGGCGGTCTGGGGGTACGCGCTGCTCATCGGCGCGCCGACGAGCGCGGTGCGCGCGGCCGCCATGGCTTCGCTCGCCGCGCTCGGGCCGGTCTTCCTCCGGCGAGCGGACCTGCTCGTGTCGTGGGCGCTCGTCTTCCTGGCCGTCCATCTCGCGCATCCCGCCGCGCTGGCGGACGTCGGTTCGCTGCTGTCGTTCACGGTCATGCTGGCCATCGCCGTCTGGGCGCGGTTCTTCGGCCGCGGCGTCACCTTCGCCGCCTGGGCGGCCGGCGTGCCGATCGTGGCGCACGTGTTCGGGGTTTTCACGCCGGCGGGGCTTTTCGCCAACCTGCTGCTGCTGCCGGCGGCGGGCGTGACGGTGGCCGCGGGGACGCTCGGCGTGCTGGCGAGCTTCGTGTCGGAAGCGCTCGCCGCCCATGTCAACGGCGCGGCGGCGCTTTTCACGCGCCTGATGGCGGGACTTTCGGAGACGGTCGCGTCCGTGCCGGGGGCGAGCGTCGAGATCGTCCCGTGGACGCGCGGCCAGTGCGCGGCTTGGTATCTGGCCTTGGCGCTGGCGGTCGGCCTGGCCGTGCATGTGCGCGAACGGCGGCGGAAGAGGATTTAGGGGCAGGGCTTGACCAGAGGGAGAAATTGAAGCGTAAATTTCAAATGACTTTCCTCGGTAGCAGGCGGTTGATGAGTTCGTTCAGCCGCCAGGGCAGGACGGAGAGCCACCAGGTCGCCAGACGCATCGGCCAGGGGAAGGCGATGAGGCCGACATTGCGGTCGGCGCGCGCGAGAATGATCCGCGCGGCCTTTTCCGCCGGCATGATGAAGGGCATCGGACAGGTGTTGCGGTCCGTCAGGCGTGACTTGACGAAGCCTGGGCAGATGACGTTGACGCGGATGTTCTCCGGCGCGAGCTGTCCGCGCAGGGCGAGTCCCCAGGTCTTGACGCAGGCTTTCGTGGCGGAATAGGCTGGACAGGCCTTGAGCGGTCCGTAACCGGCGACGGAGGCGGTGATGAGAATCTGCCGCGGAAGGGTGTCGTCCTTGCCACGTCGCCGGAAGATTTCGATCGCCGGATGGACAACATTGAGACAGCCGCCGACGTTGATGGCGAAGGTGCGGCGGGAGTTCTCCTCGGTCTCTTCGCCAGTCGAGACGCCCGCGTTCGAGATCACGCGTTCAAGCGGGGCGACGGTCTCGCAGTCCTCGATCCATTTTCTGACCGCTGCCTCGTCCGTGACGTCGACGACGCGCGCCTGGACTCCGCCGTCTGGTTCCGCGGCTGCATCGGTGGTTGCTGCCGCGCGGAGTTCTCGGCATGCCGCCGCCACCGCCTTCAGCCGTCCGCAGTCGCGACCGCAGAGAAACAACCGATCGCCGCGACGGGAGCAGGCCAAGGCAAGGGCTTCCCCGATTCCAGAACTCGCACCAGTGATAAGAGTGTTCATATATTCGTATTATATCAAAAAAGTGGCCAATGATGTGCAATCTTTTCGGGGCCTGGCCCCAAGATTCCACTCCAACTACCAATCCTACATAGGGTCCGCGCCTCAGTTTCAAGGCGAAATTGCCACTTGACTTCAGCGACATTTTATCATATAATGTCGCAATGTTTTTATGTCGAAGTGTCAATATGGAGCGCGGTAGATGAAAAAAGGTTTGGTTGGCGGGGCGTTTCTGCTGGCGTCCGGACTGTGTCTGGGCAGCGGCTTCGGACTGTACGAGATGTCGGCGGCCTCGCATGCGCTGGGCGGAGCGGTCATGGGCCGGGCGGTGGACGCCTCGGCGAACTTCTTCAATCCGGCGACGCTGTCGGACTTGACGAACGTGACGGTGACGGCGGGCGTGGTCACGGAGCATCCGCGGGCGCGGATGAAGGTCGTCGGCTCGCGCGGTTCGACGGCGATGAACTCCGGACTTTTCTGGCTGCCGCACTTCCAGCTGGCGGTTCCGCTGCCGTACGGACTTACTTTCGGCCTGGGGGCGTATCCGGAGTTCGGCCTGGGGTCCGAGTTCGACCGCAACTGGGAACTCGTGAACAGCTCGCAGCAGACGACGGTGGAGAGTCTGACGGTGAACCCGAACCTGTCCTATGCGCTGACGGACGACCTTTCCGTCGCGGCGGGCTTCCGCCTGCTTTACTTCGACTTCGAGCAGTATTCCGAGCCGATGCCCGGGCGGGTGTTCCACCGGCTCAAAGGCGACAACCGCTTCCGCGACTGGGGCTGGCAGATCGGCGCGCGCTATCGAATCCTGGACGGACTGTCCGTCGGCGTCCTTTACAAGTCGATGATCAACGTCAATGTGGACGGCAAGTCCCAGACGGACGGACTCGTCAACCACTGGGTCGGTGCGCAGACGGACCTCGACATGCCCGAGTCCGTCACCGGCGGCTTCAACTGGGACATCACCGACACCGTTCATCTGGGCGGCGCGATGACATGGACTCGCTGGTCGTCGCTGAGCGTCCTGAAGTTTCGCCTGGGCGACGCGGTCAGTCCGTGCAGCCTCAACTGGGAGGACACGTACCGCTTTTCGCTCGCGCCGTCGTGGGATTTCGCTCCCGGGTGGACATGGATGGGGTCGTACGCGTATGAGACGGACTGCACGGCCGACCAGGACTCGACGATGCTGCCGTGCGCGGACCGGCACATGCTGACGACGGGCCTGCGGTGGCAGTGCTGGGCGGGGCTGGAGCTGGCGCTTTCGTACGGCGTCATCATCATGGACGGGCGCGATTCGCAGGCGAGCGACGCGACCGGCACGCTGCGCACCTACCGTCCCGAGCGCGGCATCTGTCACGCGGCCGGATTTTCGGTGACCTACCGCTTCTGAGCTTTTGGTCGGCATGACAGCGGCGACTCGGCAGATTCGGCAGAAGGGCGCGCAGACGGCGGGCGAGGAAATCGCCAACACGGTTACGCACGTGGTCGGGTCGCATCTGGGCGCGGCCATGCTGGCGCTGCTCGTGTGGGCGGGGGTGAACAGCGGAGTCGACGTCGCCTGGAAAGTGACCTGCGCTTCGATCTTCGGGGCGAGCGTCATTTTGCTCTACGCCGTTTCTTCGGCCTATCACGCGGTGCAGTATCCGCCCGCGAAGCGGGTCCTGAAGGTGATGGACCACATGGCGATCTTCTTTCTCATCGCGGGGAGCTACACGCCGTTCTGCCTGGTGTCGCTTCGTCCGTCGAATCCGGGCCTGGCCTGGAGCGTGTTCGGCATTGAGTGGGGGATGGTGATCGCGGGGGTCGTGTTCAAAAGCCGGACGACGGGCCGGTTCCTGTATCTTTCGACTGCCGTCTACGTGGTGATGGGATGGGTGGCGGTCGGGGCCTTTGTGCCGCTTGCCCGGGCGCTGCAGGCGGGCGGGACGATGTGGCTTTCGCTCGGCGGGGGGCTTTACACGCTCGGGTGTGCCTTTTACCTCTGGAGGTCGCTGCCGTATTCGCACATGGTGTGGCATCTTTTCGTTCTCGCGGGGACGATCTGCCATTTCTTCTGCATCCTCTGGTACGTGATGGCGTGAGCGTTGAAGGGTTAGGGAGTTGAGAAAAGCACCCTCAACCCCAAGCAATCCGAACCTTCAATTGCCAATCCCATTTTGGTATAATATTCGGGAAATGAAAGTAGACATCAAGACGAAGGCGGAACTCGCCCGCATGCGCGAGTCCTGCCGGATGAGCGCGGAAATCCGCGACCTCTGCGCGGCGGCGGTGCGGCCGGGCGTGACGACCGGCGAGATCGACGATCTCGTCGTCGACTATTGCGCGAAGCACCATGTCGTCGCCAGCTTCTTCGATTTTCCCGGCGGACGCGGCGTGCCGAACTTCCCCGGGCATCTGTGCGTCTCGCTCAACGACGAGGTCATCCACGGGGTCCCCGACCGCAACCGCGTCATCCTGCCCGGCGACCTCGTGAAGACGGACGTCGGCATTTTCAAGGACGGCTTTCACGGCGACACGTCGCGCACGGTCGCGCTCGGCGTGACCGATCCGGAGACGCTGCGCCTCGTCGAGGTGACGCGGCAGTGTCTGGCGGCCGGCATTCGCGCGGCCGGGCCGGGCGTGCATCTCGGCGACGTCGGCCATGCGATCGAGGAGGTCGCGCTCGCCGCCGGGTTCGGCGTGGTGCGGGACTGGATCGGTCACGGCGTCGGACGCACCGTCCACGAGGATCCGGAAGTGCCGAACTACGGCAAGCCCGGCAAGGGCTTCGTGCTGCGGCCCGGCATGACGATCGCCATCGAGCCGATGATCACTATGACGAAGGCCGGCGAACGGACGGACATCCTGGACAACGGCTGGACGGTCGTCACGCGCGACCGCTGCCTTTCGGCTCACTTTGAACACACCGTCGCCATCACCGACGACGGCTGCGAAATCTTGACTTTGCCGGCGGACTATCCCTGAAACCCGCAGGCCCGAAGGCGCTGAGGTCGAATGGCGGCTGATTGCCCGCGGGTGGATGGTTCGCCGGCTCTATTTGGAGGGAAAATGACGATACGGATCGAAGGAGGTCTCGGACTGGCGCTGGTCGCCGCCCTGTCGTGGACGGCTTCCGCCGTGACGCTGGAGACGGATCCCGATGACTACGGCGCGGTGCGCCGGGCCGCCGTGGCCGTTCGGCGCGACATCGACGCGGCCGTCCCCGGGCACGCCGCCGACACGCGGCGGATCGTCGTCGGCACGCTGGGCCGTTCGCAGGCGATCGCCGAAGCGGTGCGCGACGGACGGGTCGACGTGTCGGCCGTCGAGGGCCGGTGGGAGGCGTCGGTGCGCACTTACCGCGACGGCGTCTGGTACGTCGTGGGCTCGGACCGGCGCGGCACGATTTACGCGCTCTACGACATTTCCGCCGAACTGGGCGTTTCGCCGACGGTCTGGTGGGATGACGTGCCCGTCACGCCGAAGGCGTCGTTTTCGCTCGACACGAATACGGTCGTCACGCCGTCGCCGGCGGTGAAGTACCGCGGCGTCTTCCTCAGCGGCGAAGACTGGGGACTGCGGCCCTGGGCGGTGCAGAATTTCGAGCAGGACGGCGGCGGCACGCTCGGTCCTAAGACCTACGGCAAGATCTACGAGGCGCTGCTCCGGATGAAGCTCAACCTGCTCTGGCCCGCGATGCGCGCGGGCAAGGGCGCGAGCGAATTCAGCGCCCAGGAGGTCAACCTCCAGCTGGCGGACGAGATGGGCGTCGTCATCGGCTCGTCGCCGGGCGAGGCGCTGCTGCGCAACCCGAACTTCTGGCGGGAGGATGTCGACGGGCGCTGGGACTGGGAGACGAACCGCGACGGCGTTCTCGCCGCCTGGAAACAGTCGGTCGCACGTTACGGAGCGCGAGAGATCCTCTGGACGGTCGATGCCGATGGCACGTCCGGCCGTCCGCTGCTCCGCGGCGACCTGACGGACGAGGAGCGCCGGGCGCTGCGGCAGTCCGTCTTCGCGGCGCAGACCAATCTGCTGGCGACCTTGCGGCAGCCGGTCGGACTGCTCGTCTGCGCGGACGGCGAGATGGCCGCCGGCGGCGCGTCCGCAGGACTGCTGCGGCTGGCGGTCGACGACAATTACGGCCATGTCCGTCCGCTGCCGCATGGCGCGTCCGCCGTCTTCTGGCATGCGTCCTACTTCGGCCCGCCGCGGTCCGTCGCCCATCTGGCGACGGTCTCGCCGGCGACGATGTGGTACGAGCTGGGCGAACGGTGCGTGAGGGGCGGCGTGACCGGCGCCTGGGTGATGGACGTGGGCGATTTCAAGCCCTGCACCGTCCAGATGCAGGCGCTGGGCGAACTGGCGTGGACGCCCTCGGCGTGCGGCCCGGACTTCCAGCGGACGTTTCTGCGGCGCTGGGCGCAGTGTTTTCTGGGGACCGGTCCGTCGGCGCTGGCTGAACGGCTCGCTGCCCATCTCGACGGCTACTACGCGCTGGCCGCGCTGCGCCGTCCCGAGACGATGAACACGTACTGGGCGCAGACGCTGGCGGCTCCGGACCGCGCCGCGCTGCTGACGCGCTACGCGGCGCTGCTGGCGGAGGACGAGGCGGTCGAGGCGGAACTTCCCGAGGATCGGCGCGCGGCCTGGTTCGGCACGGTCGGCTATCAGGTCCGCTATCTCGCCGCCGCGGGACGCTTCTTCGTCAACCTGCCGCCGGAGACCCATCCGGGCTTCGCCGCCGCGTGCGACGAAGTGCGGGCGGAAATCGCCGCGCTGGACGCGCGGATGACGCAGCTTGCGGACGGCAAGTGGGCGGGTTTCTGGCTCAACACGCTCAGCGAAGAGTCCCAGCCGTGGTATGACGACTGGTCGAGCGCGATGATGTGGCCGTGGATTTTCGGCAACTGCATCCTTTCGACGCCGACGGTCCGGCAGAGCTGGCGGGAGGCGGATGCGCTGTTCACGCCCGCGGCGAAGTTCATCCGCCGCGGCGAGGGGCGCGAGGGCGGCTGGCGCGAGGTCCCCGGACTCGGCCCGACTGCCGGGGCAGTTGCCCTGCTGCCGGTCGAGTCGGACAAGGGCGACGGGGCGTGGCTGGAGTGGGAGATCCCGGCGGCCGGCGCTCCGTCGGCGGGGGAACGGACCGCTGCGCGGCTGGTCATCCGCTTCCTGCCCGGTTTCCGGCTGCGGGCGGACGGTCATCTGCGGGTGAAGGTCCGGGTGAATGGCGGCGAGGAGTTCCTGGTCGACGTGCCGGAGCCGGACGGCGCGCTGCGGTCCGCCGCGGTCCAGGACGGATTCGTGGAGGCGGAAGTGCGGCTGACGCGGCCGGGGACGGTTCTACGGCCGGGGACGAATGTGGTCCGCCTGACGGCGGTCGATCCCGGCGTGACGGTACTGTCGCTGATGTACCGGTAAGGAGCGCGTATGCACAGGATCGGTTTTTTCGTGAATTCGCTCAAGCCCGCCGCCGCGGCGGCCCGCGAGCGCCTGTCGGCGGCGGCGGGGCGGCTGGGGCTCGAAGTCGCCGACGCGCCGAAGGGGGCGGACGTCGTGATCGCCCTCGGCGGCGACGGGACGATTCTCAAGTGCGTGCACGAATTTCCCGGTGCGGCGGTTCTCGGCTTCAACCTGGGCGGCCTCGGCTATCTCTCCAGCGTCGAGGCGCGGGACTTCGAGCGGGCGCTGGCCTTGCTGGCGGAAGGGCGCTTTCGGCTCGTGCGACGCACGATGCTGGAGGTCCGCGGCGGCGACGGGTCCGTCGGCCTGGCGCTGAACGACGTCGTCTTCTCGCGCGAACTCACCGGTCATGCGGCGGCGCTGGAACTGACGGTGGACGGTCGGACGGCGGCGGATTATCTGGCCGACGGCATCGTCATCGCGACGCCGACGGGTTCCACGGCCTATTCGCTGGCGGCGGGAGGCCCGGTGCTGATGCCCGACACGGCGAGCTTCGTGGTGACGCCGATGAATCCGCACGCCCTCGGCGTGCGTCCGATGGTCGTTCCTGACGGCGTGTCCCTGACGGTCACGCTGCGACGGCGCACCGGCGGACGTGCGGAGCGGGTCGGCGTCTATGCGGACGGCGAGAATGTGATGACGCTGGTGCCGGACGAACCGGCGGTCCTCGTCTGTTCGCCGCAGACCGCGCGCTTTATAGAGTTGGAAGGGTCCGATCCCTATGCGGTGCTGTCGCGCAAGCTGGGGTGGCCGGGAGCGAATGTGAAATGACGATAGAAGAACTCAACGCGATCGCCCAGTCGCCAGACATGGACGAATTCATCCGCGTCTGCGAGGCACGGCAGGTCAAGGCGCTGTCGCATATCGCCGACACGATTTCCGCGCGTTCCGCGACGCGTCTCGTGCTGCTGGCGGGCGCGTCGTCGGCCGGCAAGACGACGACGGCGAAACGGCTCTGCACGCAGCTGCGCGTGAACGGACTGAAGGCGACGCACTTTTCGACCGACGACTATTTCGTGGGAGACCGACGCAATCCGCGCGACGAAAACGGCGAGCTCGACTACGAGCACGTCGAGTGCGTGGACATCCGGCGCCTCGCCTCCGACATCAACGCGCTCATGCGCGGCGAGGCGGTTCCCCGCCGCCGTTTCGACTTCGTGAAGCACGAGCCCTGCTATACGGACGAGTACGTCACGCTGCCGGAAAGCGGCATGATCGTCCTTGAGGGCATCCACGCGCTCAATCCGCGCCTGACTGAGGGCATTGATGACGAAATGAAATTCCGCGTGTTCATCGAGCCGCTGCCGCAACTGGACGTGTTCGGCGGCTTCGTGCCGACGTCTGCGGACGCGCGCTTCCTGCGGCGCA
>JAZQPI010000016.1:0-10439 GCA_045628545.1 Kiritimatiellia bacterium | reverse complement strand
TTGTTGAGGCAACCCCGCGTTTCGCTGGTAGGGTCCGCACCCCGTGCGGACCGCTTCGCGGCGACTTCGCTGTGGATTACGCCACAAGGAACGGGCGGAGCCATAGGGGCGGCGACATTCCTGTCGCCGCGTTCAGAGGTTACCAAAACCACTGTCCACTTTCTATGTTTAACAGCACTAAGCGGAGCGAAGGCGGAGCGCAGGAGGAGCGAGGAGGACCGCTGTGGAAGTGGCGCACGCAGTCGTTTCCTCCCAAATATTTTTGGCAGTTTTGCCAATCATCCGTGCGGATCAGACGCACCTGGCCGCGGAGAAAAGATCGAGCGTCGTCCGCCAGACGGCGCGGACGAGATTTCTGAACGGTTCGACATTCCCGTCATCTCCATCCCAAATGGCTTTCAGATAGTCTTCGCGCGATTCCGCGGGAATGACAATCGGAGGATAGCCCGCAAACAGAACCGGGAGATTCGCCACGAGGCGCGCCAGGCGGCCGTTGCCGTCGTAGAACGGATGAATCCGCGTAAATTCGTTGTGGCTGCGCACATAGGCGTCGACAAGATACTCCTGATCCGCGTCCGAGCGATAAAGCGCATTGAACTTCTTCAGCCAGAGCTGCATTGCCCGCGGCACTTCGTCTTCCGGGAGGTACGGATGATAAACGCTGCCACCGTTCGCCGTAGGACGGTAGGTTCCGTTGTCCTCGCGCTTATAGGCGCCGACGGGCTTGTAGACGTCCATCGTCTGCTCGTTCACGACCAGCCGATGGAGATCGAACACGTCTGCTTCCGTCAGGCATCCGCGCTCATAAATGGACATGACCCGATCGACCGCGCGCGCATGATTCAATACGTCTTGCTGATCCTTGAGCGGCTTGCCCTTGACCGTCAGTCCGTACTGAAGGACAAACATCGTATCGCCGAGTGAAAGCGTATTGCCTTCAATCGCCGTCGAACCATGCGTCCAAACGCAACGCAGCTGTCGCAGCAGTTCCGCCTTCCGGGTTTCAGTGATGCCGTCAAAAACTTTCATGCGTCAATTATACCAAAAATCCGCAGTGCCAGCCCCGCAGCCCTCTATCCTCGCTTGACCGCCGAATCGCCTTCTGCGCTTCGCTTAGCGCCGTTACCCGCCAGTCACAACGGAATTGTCGACGCGACAACGGAGAAAAATGCCGCCGTCGTGGAGTCCGCAGGCCTTGAAACGCCGGGGAACGTAATCACACCGTCCGCTCCACAGAGAATGTTGCAATTGCCCGACGAAGGATCTGCCGCAATGGTTTCCAGTGTTCCGCCCACGCACAACGAATAATAGAAACCCGGCACGCAATTCGCGACAGACATTGCAACGGGAGTCTTTCCGTCCGCAATCGCCGAAACAGGGATCTGCTGCGTCGCCAGCCGCGCAGATTGAGCAACACTCGTCCACGCCTCCGGCAAAAGCACCGCTTCGACCGCCCAGTGCCCACCGGATAGGGGCGCAACTCCAAAGCCGAACTTTGCGCAGTAGCAGTCCAACTCTTCACCTGCGCACAAGGCCGCCGCGACCTCTGCATCCGGCGAAAACACAGCCTGTTTCGCCGCCTTTGCTGCTCCTTCCTGCGATTCGAAAACGACCGGCACCCCTGGAGCCACCGGCACGACATCTGTCGAGCCAATTTCCTTGAATCTTATCAGTCCGACATCCACCTCACTGTCAGCGAGCAATGCCTTAACCCGCGCCGAATCCCCGACTTCAACATAAACAAACAAAAGCGGGCAAAGTTCAAACGCCGACCATCCAATACTCGTTACAGACGGCGGAATTACCACCGTCGTAAGCCCACTGCAGTCACAAAACGCAGAATTGCCGATGCTGGTCACGCTTGACGGTATCGTTATTGATGACAACCCACTGCAGCCATCAAACGCACTATGGCCGATGCTTGTCACGCTCGCTGGAATTGTCACCGAGGTCAAACCGATGCCGCCACCAAAAGCATCCTCCCCAATGCCAGTTACAGGATAGCCACCAAGCGTAGAAGGAATGTCCACGGACTCTGGGCCTACCCATGATGTTCCAAAATGGGAACCCTCAGCGTCATCATCACCATCATAATCTGGATCATCCTCCACTTCCCATTCTTCCCAATATATGGCCCTCCCGAAATATTCGGGGCCGCCCACAGTAGCTTCGCCATTTTCAACCGTGTAGCACCATGTGACGGTTCCCACCGTCTCAAGTTCGGCCACCGCCATTAATGGCAGCAGTGACAACAACAGCAACAGTTTCTTCATCTTGACTACCATCGTCAGGCCTTTACTCTTTCGCGCCCTTGCACACGGCACATTCACCACGAGACCCATCAATCCAGCTCCGCAAGAAATGCTTCTGCCGTCATCACGAGAACTCTTGGAAACGGAATGCCCTTAAGAGCATCGAAATGCGCATCGTCAGTTACAATATATTCGGCATTCGCAACAATAGCGCAATCAACAAACTTGTTATCGTCCGGATCCGTCTCGATCAACCCGAAACGGAACTGAGCATCCACGCGAACGGTATTGTTTGACCGAAGAATGGCCTCAACGACCATTCGTCCGACAATGGGCGAAGTATGGCGCGAAAGAATTTCCTCGTACTCGGCGAGAATTTCAGTCGTCACACACAGTTCGTATCGTCCTTGTACAAAATCTCGCCAGATCGGATAGAACCGACTGCGCCGCGATATCGCCTGCAGCAGACAATTCGTGTCAAGAACAATACGGCGAAACACATTTATGCTCCGTAAGGTGTACGAAGATGCTGTCCAGCAAGTTTGGACATTTTGGCTTCCGAAAGAGTTCCTTCTTCGTATAGATGATCAAGCTCGTCCTGAAGCCGTTCGTTAATGAATCCGACCAAGATCGACTTCAATGCGACGACATCCGATTCCCGCTTAAGACAGGACACCATATTCACCACCTCATATTGAGCGGGCGTAAACGAACTTGGCCATTCCTTGACTGCGGTCATAATCTCCCTCCTTGGCACATATTATACCAAATTTCCCCAGCGGTCGCGCTCAAACCTGCCAAAACGAACGGCAGGGATCAAGCGGAGGGGCGAGTCGCGAAGCGGCTTTTCGTTCGGGCGGCGCAGCGAAAGCCCGCAGGATCGCAAGGAGCGCGGAACGCCGACTTTGCCGATTGTCACAAAGTCCGTGGTTCGGAAGCGACGGACAGCTTGAACGAATAAAGCCGCTCGCCGGCATGCCCGCCGCCGTCCGACACCAGCAGCAGGACGCGCGAACCATCGGCCAGCTGCGGACCGAGGCACATGCCCTCGTAATTCGAAAACACCGTGTCGTCCGCCCAAAGCCGCCGACGGGCGACCGGTACAATGTCCGCGTCCGTCAGCGTCGCACGCGCGGAAACGTCCGTCGCGTCGGAAAAGAAAACCTGATAGACCCGACAGCGGAAACACGGCAGCACGTTCCAGGAAAATTCGCGCTCGAGTGACAGCAGCGTGCCGTCGGGCAGAACGCAGAGATCAGAGACTCCGCGGGTCAAAACGCCGCGGAAAGGTCCGCCGTGCAGCCGGCCGATCGGATATGCCCACTGCCCCGCCGGCCGCCACGGCATCGCGCCGTCCGTCCGCGAGAAGCGCGTCAGCCGCACCAGCGACTTCGACGACTTCGTGCTTTCGTCCCCGTCCCCGGTCAACGGTCCCTCGTTGCACGTCCACATCTCCAGTCCGTCTTCGCGCACGCACAGCGACTCCAGCGCCAAGTTGGACCGGCATCGCCGGTAGCAAGCCGGCAAATCCACGTCGAAAAGCTTCTTGCCGTCAACCAGGCGGTGTCCCGTGACGGAGCGCCGGGATTCGTCTGCCGCCCACAGCAGTCCGTGGAGCGGATCAAACGCGAGCCCTTCAAGATCCACGCGGTCTTCGAGCTCGAGAATCCGTCCGCACCGACACGCCTGCACCCGGCCGGTGACCCTGTCCACCGGCACCGTCAGTTCGCACACGCGTCCGCCGGAATCCGACGCCGCCCAATAGGTGTCGCCCGCGACATAGGTGATCGCCCCGAGGACGATCGGCCCTTCGCCGCGGCCAACGCTGCCGACCGGCGTCAAGGCGTAGCATACGTCAGCGTCGCCGATTTTCGCCGCGTCGAACTCGTCCGGCTCGTCCGCCGGCGGCCCGACGAACACGCAGCCCGACAGGAGCACGGCAAAAACCGCCGCCGAAAGTCCTCTCCAACCGCAGTTCACGCCCGGCGACGCATGACGAGACGGGAGGCGAGCCAGTAGAGGCCGACGAGCAGCACCGCTCCGCCGATGACCAGCGGCAGATGCGCCGCGGCCATTTCCTTGCCGCGCGTACACAGCTCCAAGTAGGTGATGTCACCCGCCGAGCGTCCGATCGCATAACCCGTCACGGCCAGAACGGCCGTCCAGATTCCCGCGCCCAGTCCCGTAAAGAAGGTGAACGAGCCGAGCGGCATCCGCGCAATGCCGGCGGGAATCGAAATGAGCTGTCGGATTACCGGCACCAGCCGGCAGACGAAGGTCGTCGCCGCTCCGTACTTATTGAAGACCTCGCACGCGCGGGCAAGCGGCTCCGGCTTGACGAAGAAGTATTTTCCGTATTTCTCCAGAAACGGCTTGCCGACCCACAGAGCCAGAAAGTAGTTCGCATAGGCGCCGACGAGCGAACCGACGACACCCACCGCGACGGCGACCGTCAGCGCCGCCAACGGCGTGCCGACGCCCAGTTCGCCGCGGGCCGCCAGAAAGCCGGCCGGAATCATCACCACCTCGCTCGGAAACGGAATAAAGCTAGACTCGATCGCCATAAAGACGAAGATGAAGACCAGCCCCCAGGTCGGGGCCAGCGCGGCAATGGAATCGAGGTGGGAGGCGATGGTTTCCAGCATAGGTCGGATCCTTTCCTTGAGTTGTTAAAGCGTCCGTCAGACGGACTTTAGACGATCTGATAGCCCTGAAAGCGTTCGCGGCCCGTGCCGCCGCGGGACCAGCGGCGGACGATCTCGCGCGTCATCTCGAGGTCCTCCGCGCTCTTCAGCGCGGGGACGAGGGCGGTCGGACCGGGCACCGAGCAGTCGACGACGAGCGTCATCGCGGCGTTCGCCGCGGCAACCTGCCGCAGGCGTTCGTTCTCCGTCCGGTCGCGGCCGAGCAACACGCCCGAGCCGTCCGGCAGGCGGAAGCGCCTGCCGACCGTCAGCAGATCCACGAGCGTGCGGTTCACCGAATCGTCGGCGCAACGCAGGCCCTCGTGATCCCGCAGGTCGGCGAGCTTGCGCGCAAACGCGTCTTCGGTCAGCTTGCAGCCGCCGGCCGGCGAGGGGTAGTCAACGATGCCGAACTCGGCGGCCAGCGCGATCTGGCGGTCGCGGGAGCGGCCCGAGATGTCCAGCAGCCGTTCCCGGTCGAGCAGCCCTTCCTGTTCGGGAATCGTCGGCTCCAGGAGCTTCGCGCTCATCGGCCGCACGAGGCGTCCTTCGAGTCCGGACGCCTTCTCGACCGTCCGCAGCGACTGGCGGTTCTGGGACATCGGCCGCTGCCCCTGCACTTCGCCGGTGGCGACGAAATCGAAGCCGCGTTCGCGCATCAGCTCGCCGGCGCGGCGGATCATCGTCGCGTGGCAGTCGATACAGGGGTTCATCGCCCCGCCGAAGCCGTGAGGCGGCGCCTCGACGAGCGCGATGATGTCATCCGTAAAGTCGACGACGTTGAGCGGCACGCCCAGCGCGGCGGCGGCCTTGCGGGCCTCGTCCGCCTTGAAGAACGCCGATTCGAAGCAGACGGCCTCGACTTCGGCGCCGGCGCGCTGCAGCACCTTCACGGCCAGCTGGCTGTCCAGTCCGCCGCTCATCAAACTAAATCCACGACACGCCATAAGCCCTCCTCAGTCATTGCGCCACGCGGTTGACGATGGCGCGGCGCAGGGTCAGCGCGTCGGAATAGGCGATGCCCGAATCGGCGGGCAGGCCGAACGCGAGGCGCGTGACCCGCACGCCGGTCCCCTTCAGCAGTTCGGCGACATAGCCGGCCGTCGCGTCGCCCTCCATGTCCGTCGAAAGCGCCAGCAGCACTTCGCGGAAGCCCTCGGCGCGGACGCGGTCCGCAAGTTCGGCGAAGCGCAGCTTTTCGGGACCCATCCGCCGCGCCGGCGAGAGCTTGCCGCCCAGCGCGTGGTAGCGTCCGGCGAAAGCGCCCGACGACTCGATAGACACGATGTCAGACGGCTCCTCGACGACGCAGACGATCTCGCCGTCGCGCGTCGCGTCCGTACACAGGTCGCAGGGGTTGCGGTCGCGCAGGGTGAAGGCGCCGCAGCGCGAGCAGCAGCAGACAGTCGCCCGCGCCGTCGCCAGCGCGGCGGCGAGCGGCTCCAGCAGGCGCACCGGCTCCCGTACGAGCGCGAGCGCCGCCCGCGCTGCGGAACGACGCCCGAACCCCGGCAGTTTCGCCAGGATCCCCTCCAGCTCTGCAAGCGGCGGAATCATCGGCGAAAGTCCGTCACGACCGACCGCGGCAGAATCACTTGCCGAAGAGACCGCCCATGCCGCCGCCCTGCATCAGCGCGGCCATCTGCTTCTGGGTCGTCTCCTTCGCCTTGTTCAGCGCGCCGTTGATGACGTTGAAGAGCATGGTCTCGAAGCGGGCGGGTTTGCCGGCCTTGACTTCGTCGTACGCCTCGGGGGAGATGGCGATCTTCGAGATCGTCATGTCGCCGCGCGCCGTCACGGTGATGCCGCCGTTCGCGTAGTCGACGGTGATTTTCTTGATTTCGGCCTCGATGCGCTTCGCCTCGGCGCGCATCCGCATGGCGTCCTTGATCTGATCGAACATTCCCATTTGTTGCTTTGCTCCCTTTTAAATGTTCAGACAAGCTTTTTCCCCGAGAGGTTCTCGTAGGCCTTGACGTAGATTTCGCGCGTCCGCGCGATGACGTCGTCCGGCAGCACCGGCCCCGGCGGCTGGTGGTTGAAGCCGACGGAGTCGAGCCAGTCGCGGACGTACTGCTTGTCGAGCCACGGCGGATTGGCCCCGACCTTGTAGCTCGCCTCCGGCCAGAAGCGGGACGAGTCGGGCGTCAGCACCTCGTCGGCGAGGATGAGCGAGCCGGCCGCGTCGCGGCCGAACTCGAACTTCGTGTCGGCGATGATGATGCCGTGGGCGCGCGCGTAATCCGCCGCGCGCGAATAGAGGCCGATCGTGGCGTCGCGGAGGGCCTTCGCGGTCTCCGCGCCGACGAGCTTCTCGGTCTCGGCGAAGTTGATCGCCTCGTCGTGGTCGCCGATCGCCGCCTTGGTGGTGGGCGTGAAGAGCACCTCGTCGAGCTTGTCGGCGTTCTGGTAACCCGCGCGCAGCCGCTCGCCGTTGACGGTCTGGGACTTCTGGTACTCCTTCCAGCCGCTGCCGGTCAGGTAGCCGCGGGCGATGCACTCGACCTCGACCATCTTCACCTTCCGCACGAGCATCGAGCGTCCGCGCAGGTCCTCGGCGTAGGGCTTGAGCACCTCCGGATAAGCGTCGACATCGGCCGTGATGAGGTGGTTCTTCATGCCGAGGTACTCCATCCAGAAGAGGGAGAGCTGGTTGAGCACCTTGCCCTTGTCCGGCACGCCGCAGGGGAGGATCACGTCAAACGCGCTGATGCGGTCCGTGACGACCATCAGCAGCTTGTCGCCGAGGTCGAAGACGTCGCGGACCTTGCCGCTCTTCTGCGGCAGACCGGGGATCGCGCACTCGAGCAGCGCATGGTTCTTGTCGTATTTCATTGCTTGCGTTTCCTTACTTGATTCAAGTTCCGTCCGCCGCTCAGCGGCCGACCGCCTGACGATAGCGCGCGATCAGCTGGTTCGTGGAACTGTCGTGCTTGCCGGAGGGCTGACGGGCCGTCAGGTCGCTCAGCACGCCCTTCGCGAGCACCTTGCCGAGCTGGACGCCCCACTGGTCGAAGCTGTAGACGTTCCAGATCACGCCCTGGACGAACACCTTGTGCTCGTAAAGAGCGACGAGCGCGCCGAAGGTCTCGGGCGTCAGCTCGTCCGTCAGCAGGGTGTTGGTCGGGCGGTTGCCCTCGAACGTCTTGAACGGGATCAGGTTCTCGGGCACGCCCTCCTTGCGGCAGGCCTCGG
Source organism: Kiritimatiellia bacterium (assembly GCA_045628545.1). Taxonomy (GTDB): domain Bacteria; phylum Verrucomicrobiota; class Kiritimatiellia; order RFP12; family UBA1067; genus UBA1067. The sequence goes on along the minus strand of JAZQPI010000016.1, from coordinate 2,308 downwards.
CGGACTTGCCGAACGCGAGCGCCTCGGTCTGCGCGAAGAGGTTCGCCATCAGCTTGTCGTGCAGGTCGCCGATCGGGTTGTGCGTCCGCGAGCAGCCGATGAAGTCGCACGGGATGAGCCGCGTGCCCTGGTGGATGAGCTGGTAGAAGGCGTGCTGGCCGTTGGTGCCGGGCTCGCCCCACTCGATCGGGCCGGTCGCGTAGTCGACGGGCTTGCCGTCCTTGTCGACCGACTTGCCGTTCGACTCCATGTCCATCTGCTGGAGATAGGCGGGGAAGCGGGCCAGGTACTGGTCGTAGGGCAGCACGCAGTAGCTCTCGGCCCCGTAGCCGTTGGAGTAGAGGACGCCGAGCATCGCCAGGATGACCGGCAGGTTCTTCTCCCAGGGGGCGGTGCGGAAGTGGCGGTCCATCTTCTGATAGCCGCGGAGCATCTTCTTGAAGTTGGCGCGGCCGATGGCGATCATGAGCGAGAGGCCGATCGCGGACGGCAGGGAGTAGCGGCCGCCGACCCAGTCCCAGAAGCCGAACATGTTGGCGGTGTCGATGCCGAACGCGGCGACTTCCTTCGCGGCGGTCGAGACCGCGACGAAGTGCTTCGCGACGGCCGCGGCGTCGCCGAGCTCCTTGACGAGCCAGTCCTTCGCAGCCTCGGCGTTGGACATCGTCTCCTGCGTCGTGAAGGTCTTCGACGCGACGATGGAGAGCGTCTGGTGGGCCTTGACTTCGGCGAGCGTCTCGGCGAGGTGGGTCGAGTCGACGTTCGAGACGAAGAAGAACTTCATGTTGCGCTTCGCGTAGGGCTTGAGCGCGAGGTTGGCCATGACGGGGCCGAGGTCGCTGCCGCCGATGCCGATGTTGACTACGTACTTGATGCGCTTGCCGGTGAAGCCCTTCCACTTGCCGGCGCGGACGAGGTCGGAGAACGCGCCCATCTTCGCGAGCACCTCGCGCACGCCCGGCATGACGTCCGCGTCATCGACCTTGACGACGGCCTTGGGGTCGCAGTTGCGCAGGGCGGTGTGCAGCACCGCGCGGCCTTCGGTGGCGTTGATCTTCGCGCCGGTGAACATCCGCTCGATCTCGCCCTTAAGGTTCGCCTCGTCGCACATCTTGTAGAGCGCGCGCATGACGGCCCGGCTGATGCGGTTCTTCGAGTAGTCCAGCAGCCAGCCAGCGGCTTCGGCCGTGAACTTGCCGGCCCGCTCGGGGTCCTGATCGAAAAGTTCCTTGATCGTCTTCTGGCTCGACGCCGTCATCGCCTCGTCGAGATAGGCTTTCATCGTGTCGTTCATTGCAGGTCTCCTTGTGAACGGACGGCCCCGGTCGGCAACCGCCCTTTCGAGATATTATATCATATTCAACAGCCGAAAACGAAACTGATTTCACTCCGGTACGATTCTCGGGGTGCGATTTTTTCTGGTAACATTCATTCGCCCTTTTTGAACGATCAGACGTTTGAAAAAATCGCACCCAGGGATGAGGGGTCAGGCAATAGGCAATAGGGGCGGAATTTTTCACTTTTCTACTCTTCCTTCCAGCGCCGCGATGAGCCCCTGCAGTACGCGGATCGCCTCCTGTAGCGTCACGACGACCTTCGACGACGCGGCTTGCGTACACAGGCCGAGGTCTTCCGCAAGGACGAGCTGCGTCTCCAGCTCGTAGGCGCTTCCACGCGCAATGCGCAGGAAGTGCAGGTAGTCCTGCGTCGTCGCACGTCCGTAGCCCTCCGCGATGTTCGACGGCACCGACACCGCCGAGCGATCCATCTGCCCGACGATGACCTTGCACGCGGACTCGATGTGGCCCGACCCGATCAGATACTCGTGCCGCCTGAGCCATCCGTAGTTCATGTGCCTGCGTCGCGCGTCGAGGTACTTCCACGCCTTGACCGCCCCTTCGCTCCATTGCCTCATCCCGTCCTCGGTGAAGTGCGCCTTGTACTTGCTCTTCAGGTACTTCTCCGCCCGCCCGAAGTCGTTCCTCGGCGTTTTCCGACACGACGCCCGTCTCCGGTTCGCTTTCCTCGGCGAGGTTCGCCTGAAGGTTCGCGAATCTCGGCGTTCGAGGAGGTAGTTGCGGTATTCCTCCTTCGGCGGACGGTCGTAGATCGCCCAGAAGCGGCGGTAGCCGTCCGTGTTGCCGAGCGGATAGAGTGCGCCGCCGAGGAGAAACGCAGGGCGACCGTTCCGGTGGAGCAGTTCGGCCGGCAGGTTCTCGTGGGTCGAGACCGTGCCGTCGCTCATGATGTCGGCGAAGAAGAGTAGACAGTAGTCGTCCGGCGCGACGCCGGTGATCTCGCGGCCGAC
>JAZQPI010000015.1:0-30091 GCA_045628545.1 Kiritimatiellia bacterium | reverse complement strand
ATCATCATCGGTGGCATGGGTCTCAAGTACGATGAATACCTGAAGTTCCGCAACACGCTCGACAAGTCGGGCGCGCTGGCCAAGACGGTCATGTTCGTCCACACCGCGGCCGATCCGACTGTGGAATGCATGCTCGTGCCGGACGTGTCGCTCGCCGTGGCCGAAAAGTTCGCGTTGCAGAACAAGGACGTGCTCGTCCTTCTCACGGACATGACCTCGTTCGCAGACGCCATGAAGGAGATCGCCATCACCATGGAGCAGATCCCCTCCAACCGCGGCTATCCCGGCGATCTTTACTCCCAGCTCGCATCCCGCTACGAGAAAGCCGTGGACTTCGACGGCGCCGGCTCGATTACGATCCACGCGGTCACCACGATGCCGGGCGACGACGTGACGCATCCTGTGCCGGACAACACGGGCTATATCACGGAAGGCCAGTTCTATCTTCGTAACGGTCGCATTGAGCCGTTCGGTTCGCTCTCGCGTCTCAAACAGCAGGTCAACAAGGCGACGCGCGAAGACCACCGCACGGTCATGGACGCGATGATCAAGCTTTACGCGCAGTACAAGGAGACCGTCGAAAAGCAGTCCATGGGCTTCAAGATGTCCGCCTGGGACCAGAAGCTCCTGAAGTACGGCGCGTCGTTCGAGGCGAACATGATGGACCTTTCGGTCAACATTCCGCTCGAACAGGCGCTCGACCTGGGCTGGAAGATCCTCGCCGACTGCTTCGAGAAAGGCGAAGTCGGCATCCCCTCGAAGCTCAGCGACAAGTTCTGGCCGAAATAAGGCTCACTGCTCGCCCATGAAGAGGGCGTTCGTCGCGTAGAAGGGATCGGACGTGTAGCGGCAGCCGAGGCGGCGCAAGCCCGCCTGGTCGCCCGGCGTCACCATGTGCGTCATGTGGACCTCGCACCCCCGCAGCTCGTTGAGCTTCTCCAGCGCGAGCTGCGCGGCGGGATTCGTCGCGGAAGAAATCGCCAGGCCGATCAGCGCCTCGTCAAGGTTCAGCGACGTGTAGCCGACATGGAGGATGTCCTGCTTCATGTGGGCGACCGCCTGAATGATGTACGGCCCGATCAGGGGGATCTGCGTCGGGATGCCCGACAGCGTCTTCACCGCGTTCAGAACCGCCGCGGCCGCCGCGTGCATGTCGTCAGAGTTCTTGCCGGTCACGATGCGGCCGTCCTTGAGCTGGATCGCCGCGCCCGACACGATCGCGCCGCCCGCCTTGCCCTTGCCCAGCAGCTGGGCCTCGGCCGCCGCGCGCCGTGCCGCCTCCACGACGACACGGTCCTCCGTCCGCAGCCCCAGCGAATCCATCAGCGCCTTCGCCCGCTCCACCATCGTCCGGTCGGTCGAGCCGTCCGCGAACGCGCACTGGTAGCGGAGGAACCGCCGGATGACCTCCTGCCGCGAGGCGTTGCGGACGACTTCGTCGTCGATGATGCCGAAGCCGATGCGGTTGACCCCCATGTCCGTCGGCGACCGGTAGGGGCACGCGCCGCCGGTCATCCGCTCCCAGATCGCCACCAGCAGCGGAAACGCGTCGACGTCGCGGTTGTAGTTCACCGCCGTTTTCCCGTACGCCGCCTGATGGTAGGGGTCGATCATGTTGCGGTCGTTCAGGTCGATCGTCGCCGCCTCGTAGGCGATGTTGAGCGGGTGGTCGAGCGGCAGGTTCCAGACTGGGAAGGACTCGAACTTCGAGTAGCCGGCCACGTTGCCGCGGCGGTACTCGTGGTAGATCTGCGTCAGGCAGGTGGCGAACTTTCCCGAACCCGGACCCGGCGCCGTCACGACCACGATGGGGCGTTCGGTCTGGACGTATTCGTTCTTGCCATAGCCGATGTCGGAGACGATCGTCGCGACGTCGGCGGGATAGCCCGCGGTCTTGTAGTGGTAGTAGACGCGCACGCCGCGCCGCTCGAGCTTCGCGCGGAACTGCCGCACGGCCGGCTGCTCCTGGAAGCGCGTGATGACGACGCCGCGGACCAGCAGCCCCAGATTGCGCAGGTCGTCGATCAGCTTCATGGCGTCGTCGGCGTAGGAGATGCCGAAGTCGGCGCGCATCTTCTTGCGCTCGATGTCGCCGGAGTAGAGGCAGAGGATGACTTCCGCCTGGTCCTTCAGCGACTGCAGCAGTCGGAGCTTCACGTTCGGATCGTAGCCGGGAAGGCAGCGCGCCGCGTGGAAGTCGTTCATCAGCTTGCCGCCGAACTCAAGGTAAAGCTTGCCGTAGCGGCCCGCGCGGCGCCGAATCTCCTCCGACTGCTCCCGCACGTACTTTTCGTTGTCAAATCCAAGTTTCATCGTGATTCCGGAAAGGAAGGTCGTCGGTACTGACTATCGGCCCAGCTCGTCCAGAATCTTCTGGATCTTCTCGCGGCACTTGCCGCAGCCGCCGCCGGCCTTGGTGAAATTCGTCACCTCTTCGACCGTCGTCAGCTGGTTTTCGGTGATGACGCGGCGCACCTCGTTCTCGGAGACGTTATAGCAGGTGCAGAGCAGCTCGTCCTCCAGATTGCGGTCCGTATTGGCGCCGGTCTCGTAGTTCTTGATCGCCGCCTCCATCGCCTCGCGGCCCATCACGGAACAGTGCATCTTCTGCGGCGGCAGTCCGCCGAGGTAATCGGCGATCTGCTGGTTGGTGATCGTCTTCGCCTCCTCCAGCGTCTTGCCGATCACCATCTCGGTCAAGGCGGAGGAACTCGCAATCGCGCTGGCGCAGCCGAAAGTCTGGAACTTCGCCTCGGCGATCTTGCCGTCGGGACCCAGCTTGAACTGAAACTTGAGCGCGTCACCGCACGCGAGGGAGCCGACCGTAGCCTCGCCGTCGGGGTTTTCGATCTTGCCGACGTTGCGAGGGTTTCGGAAATGGTCCATCATCTTCTCAGAATAATTCCACATCTGCCGTTCTACCTTTCAACCTGTGAACGGGACTTAAGTATACCATATTTCCCCGCCCTCTGTAAATCAAATCAAGACGGCAATTTTGGGCTTATGTCCGAGTTGCGTAGAAGCACACTTTGATCAGAAATGCCGACGGGCGAACTCGTGGCCAGAGCCAGTCTTCAAATAGCGTTCAAACGCCTGTGCTTTATCCAATGACGTGAACGCGCAGTAAAAATCAACTGTCCAAGGCGTGTATTTCGAGGTATGCGAGCTTTTTCCCGAATCATGCTCGACGAGACGGCGCTTAAGGTCGGTCGTGGAACCAATATACTGCTGATTGGGATACTTCAGACTCTTGAGCCGATATGTGTAATACATCTGACATATCCTTCATATAAGCCCTCCTACGCGCTTCGCGGCTACGGAGGGCACCATCCTTCGCAAACAGCATCTACCTTCCTTTGACCTGCCATCCGTAGCCAAACAGCTTGCTGTTTGCGAAGGATGGTGGAGGTGAGGGGAGTCGAACCCCTGTCCGAAATGGCGTCACCCAAACGTCTACGCGTGTATCCGGCCGTTGATCTCGACTGGGGTACGCCGGCAGGCGGGCTTATCCCCAGTCATCCGTTCGGTTCGGCACCCTGCAGCAAGCGAGCGGAGCCCCCTGCAGCGTGGCCTGCTAAATTAAGCCTCGGCGCTCAGCAGACATCGGCGCTTCGACTTCGCGGCCTTAAGCGGCGGCGAGATATTCGCAATCGCTGTTCGCAATTACTGTTTTACCCGTTTTTTAACGTGGCCAACGAGTATCCACGACGCGCAATCTGACTTCAACACATCCCGTCGAAACCGGATCACCCCCCATTTAATGAAGGTGTCCATAGTATACCATATTCCGCAGCCGGTGAACAGACGGAAAATCACACCTGCGACGCGCCGCGTGGGCAAGGTGCGCATTGACCGCAAAATGCCGCGTTTGCTATACTATACTCCGCCATGAAAAAAACTCTCCTGCTTTTTCTGCTCGCTTTCTCCGCCATCTGGCTGGCCCTCCGTCTGCCGTGGCTGGACGGCGACCCAGGCATCCCATCAATGTGGGAATACGGCTATAATGCCACCGACGAGGGCTATTACCTGGTCGGCGGAAAGGAAAAGCTGCTCTGGGGGAGATTCGTCGACCTGCCGCGCGCCGAGACGGCGACCTACGGTTATGCACCGGGCATGCACTTCCTGAGCTACGCGGCGCACAAGGTCTTCGGCCTGTCGGACTGGAAGTGGCGGCTGCCCTTCGTCGCCATCAACTTCACCGCGTGGATCGTGCTCTTCCTGGCGCTTGCGCGCCGATTGCGTCCGTTCGGCGCGTTTCTGGTCTGCGCGGCCTTCTCCAGTCTGCCGATGGTCATCGCCTACGAGCGCACGGCCTGCAACGACGTGCTGATCGGGTCCTTGCTAGTAATGGCCTGCGCCCTCGCCGTCGGGAAGGGGCGGTGGAGACTGGTCGTGCCGGCGTTCATCACTATGTCCATCACGCTCATCAAGCCGTCGGTCTGGGTCCTTCTGCCACTGGTCATCTGCTGCGAAATGACAGAACGCAAGACGCGCTCGCGCGTCATCGACATCCTGGCGTTCGTCGGCTCCGCCGTCGCGGCGTTCGCCCTGGCCAGGGGATTTCTCCACCTGGTAACGCAACCCGAAGCCGCCGCCAACGGACTGTCGGTGACGGAACTCTGCGAACGGATGTGCGCCCACTACGGACTGCCCGACATCCTGGACTTCGCCACCCACTTCAGGGGCGCGTCGTCGTTCCCGCGCGATCCGTCCGGAACGATGCTGGGGCCGTTGGCGGTATTCCTCGTGCCGCTGCCCGTCTACTTCTTCCTGCGGCGAATCGACTGGCGCTCGGCCTTCGGGCTGTTCATCCCGGCCTATGTCGGCGCCGTCTCGATCATGAACACGATCTACACCCATTACTTCATCCCCGTCCTCATGGTGACGCCACTGCTGTGGGCGTTCATGGCGGAAGAGCGACGGGAAGACGCGACGCCGGCTGCACCTGAAAAGCCAAGGCATCTGCTGTCCACCGTGGCGATTCTGCTGGGCGCAACCGTCATCCTGTACCTGCTCCTCGCCACGCCGACGACGATCACCCCACAGCTCCAGCGCGTCTATTCGCGCATCTACAATCTCCCGCCGGACAACGTCTGGACCGTCTCCGCCCTGCCGGCGGTGCTGTTCGCCATCTCCGTAACGACCACGTGCGTCATCTGCGCGCTCTGGGGAGGACGTCATCTCGGCATCCGCGAGCTGATCGCCACGACCATTTCCGCCCTGCTCGTCGGCAGCGTGGCCTTCGCGCTTCTGCCGGCCGTCCGACTCGCACCGGCGATGCGGCTGTCTGCGGACACCTACCTAATGCCGCTGCTGGCGTCCGTCGCTGTCGGGGCCATCCTTATCGTCGCCTGCTCGGTCTACCCACGGCTCACCGGGATGGCGTGGTGCGCGATTCCACTGGCGGTGATCGTCACCGGATACCTGGCGATTCCGGCCTGGCGGACCGCTGCGGCCGAATTGCTCGCCCCGGCGACCCACTGTCACCGGGAGGCCGCCCAGGAGCTGGCGAAACTGCTGCCGTCTGACGCCATCGTCCTCGGAGAACGCGCCAACCAGATGCTGATGTCCGTTCCCGTAAAAACGGCCTCCACCATCCTCGCCAACAGCGACGGCACGATAACCGCCGAGGAAATCCTCAAGGCGAAGCCTGACGCGAAGCTCTATCTGCTGGCCGACACTCAGCACGCCTACAACCTGCAGAACTTCGACAAGCAAAAGGACCGCTTCGCGCTACAGCCGGTGGCGCAATTCAAAATGCCTTCCTTCGCCTCCGGGAAACCCGCCGACGTCTACCTCTGCAAAATCATGGCGCGATGAAGGTTGACAGCCGAGACGGAATTATGGTATCATACACCCATCTTATCTTGGAACGGAAAAGGACATGATACTCGTCAAGAACAACATCTGGTGGTGGCGCCGCGCAATCGAAGCGAGGTGAAACGGCCTGTTGTCCAGAAAAGGCTCCCGTAAATTCGACCTCGCTTGACGGCGAGGCCGTTTTTTTATCCGCAAACCCAATTCAAACCGAAAAATCGAAAAGGAACAAAGACATGAAAGCGAACGAAAGCCCCTACAAGACCTACTTGAACGAAGACGAACTGCCGCAGGCCTGGTACAACCTCCGCGCCGACATGCAGCAGAAGCCGGCCCCGCTCCTGAACCCGGCCACACGCCAGAAAGTCACCGCCGAAGAACTCGAAAAGGTCTTCTGCAAGGAATGCGTCCGTCAGGAGCTGGACGACACGACTCCCTTCATCCCGATCCCCGGCCCCGTCCGCGACTTCTACCGCATGTACCGCCCCTCCCCGCTCGTCCACGCCGTCTTTCTGGAGAAGGCGCTCGGCACGCCGGCCCACATCTACTACAAGTTCGAGGGCAACAACACCTCCGGCTCCCACAAGCTCAACAGCGCCATCGCCCAGGCCTATTACGCCAAGGAACAGGGGCTGACGGACGTGACGACCGAGACCGGCGCCGGCCAGTGGGGCACCGCCCTTTCGATGGCAAGCGCGTTCTTCGGACTCAACTGCCACGTCTACATGGTCAAATGCTCCTACGAGCAGAAGCCCTTCCGCCGCGAAGTCATGCGCACCTACGGAGCCGACGTCACGCCGTCGCCGTCCCTGACCACGGAGATCGGCCGCAAGATCAACGCGGAGCATCCCGGCACGACGGGGTCGCTCGGCTGCGCGATTTCCGAGGCCGTCGAGGCGGCCTCGCGGCTCCCCAACGCGCGCTACCTGCTCGGCAGCGTCCTGAACCTCGTCTGCCTCCACCAGTCCATCATCGGACTCGAAACGCAGACGGCCCTCCGGAAGCTCGGCATAAAGCCCGATGTCATCATCGGCTGCGCCGGCGGCGGCTCCAACCTCGCCGGACTGATCGCGCCGTTCATGGGCGAAAAGCTCCGCGGCGAAGCAGACTACCGGTTCGTCGCCGTCGAGCCGGCCAGCTGTCCGTCGCTGACGCGCGGCACCTATGCCTACGACTACTGCGACACGGGGCGGGTGTGTCCGCTCCAGAAGATGTACACGCTCGGCAGCTCGTTCATTCCCTCCGCTTCGCACGCGGGCGGACTGCGCTACCACGGCATGAGCTCGACGCTCTCCGAACTCTACGCCCAGGGACGACTGGAGGCGATCGCCGTCGAACAGACGAAGGTGTTCGAGGCCGCCACGCTCTTCGCCCGCACCGAAGGCACGCTGCCCGCGCCGGAATCCTCGCACGCGATCCGCGCGGCCATCGACGAGGCCCTGCGCTGCAAGGCCGAGGGCAAGGAGGAGACCATCGTGTTCGGACTCACCGGCACAGGCTACTTCGACATGATGAGCTACGGACGCTTCAACGACGGCAAGATGTCCGACTACATTCCGACGGACGCCGAAATCGCCGCCGGCCTCGCCCTGCTGCCGCGCTGACGTCATCCACCTCTCCGCAGCCGTCCGCGACCAGGCTACGGAGAGGCTCGAAGACGCCAGACCAACGCGGCACTACCCACAACCTACCGCCAGCGGCAGAGGAGCGCCAGGCCCGCGAGCACCAGGACCAGCGCGAGTCCCTTGCGGCGGAGGTTGGTCTCGTGGAAGAAAAGCGCTCCGAGCACGAAGGTGATCGCCACCGAAAACCGCCGCGCCATCGAAGCCAGCGAAATCGGCACGTCAGGGATGGCCAGCCCCCGGAAATACAGCCAGTCCGCCAGCGCCAGCAGAATGCCCACGAACGGAATCGTCCAACGCCAGCGGAACGGACGGGGCCGGATCGGCGCACAGGTCGCGAAGATCATCCGAAACACCAGCAGGCTCACCCCATAGGCAAGGACCAGCCCGAGCTGGAAAAGGAGCTGCACCGCTTCGACCGGCGCCTTCGCCACCTGGAAGACGTACTTGTCCCAAATGGCCGATGTCGCCGACAAACACATGCCGGCGACCGCCAGCCAGACGGCGCGGTTGCGGAGAAAGTCGATGCCCTCGTGCCGGCCCGCCCACGAGAAGAGCCAGTAGCCGCCGAAGACCAGCGCAAGCCCGAGCCCCTGCGCGAACGTCGGCCGCTCGCCGTAGAGGAACAGCGCGGCGACAAACACGAGCGCGGGCGCAGAGGCGCGGATCGGCGTCGCCACCGTAATCGGCAGCGACCGCAACGCGCAGAAGGTGAAGACCCACGACGAAGCGACGATGACGACCTTCACCGCCGACAGCAGCACCGTGCGTCCGTCAACGGCGGAGACCGCCGCCCCCAGGTTCCCCGTCAGCGCCATGCCCGCGACAAACGCCGCGCTGCCGAACAAGGTCGAGCAGAGCAGCACCGGCAGCACGGCGTTCTCGCGGACGCTGGCCTTCTTCGCCAGGTCGTACAGCGCCAGAAAAACCGCGCTCGAAAGAATCCACGGAGTCCAGTTCATGAACGCGGCGGTTTAAGCGGCAACTTACATCAGGTCGGTCGGCGTGAGTTTCTGAAGCGCGGCGACCCGGTCCTCCAGCGGCGGATGCGAGGCGAACAGCGAGGCGATCCGATCGCCGGCCGCGGCAATGCCCATGGCCCGCAGCGAATCCGGCAGGACGCCGGGCCGCAGATTGCCGAGCCGCTGCAACGCCGCGATCATCGGCATAGGCGAGCCGAGCAGACGGGCCGACCCCTTGTCCGCCGCATACTCGCGCCGCCGCGAATACGCCATGACCACGACCGCCCCCGCGACGCTCAAGACCATCTGGAAGATCCTCGACAGGAAATAATAGGAGCTGCCCGAGGTCCGACGCTCCTTGCCGGCGCTCGACAGCGCCCGCGCCAGCACGTGCGCGAAGAAGATCGCGAAGACGTTCAGCACGCCCTGCAGCAGCGACATCGTCACCATGTCGCCGTTCGCGACGTGGCTCATCTCGTGTCCGAGGACGGCCTTCAGTTCCGTGCGCGTCATCTGCCCCATGATGTCCGTCGACACCGCGACCAGCGCGCTGTTCCTGAACGCGCCCGTCGCGAAGGCGTTGGCCGCGCCGGGATAGACGGCCACTTCGGGCGTCTTCAGGTTCGCCTGACGGGCGAGTTCGGCGACCGTCTGGACGAGCCAGCGCTCGGCCTCGCCCTCGCTGCCGTCGATCGTCTTCGCCCTCATCGACATCTTCGCCATCGGCTTCGACAGCAGGAGCGAGACGATCGAGCCGAGGAAACCGTAGATGACCGCGAAGATCGCCAGCGTCGTCCAGTCCGGTCCGAGCACGGCCTCCAGCGACGTCCCGAAGAAGGCGCAGACGATATTGAAGAGCAGTCCCAAGGTCATAAGGACCGCGATATTCGTGATGACGAAAAGGATAATGCGCTTCATCTTCCTGCCTTTCTCGGAACGCGCCGCTTCAGAAGGAGCACAGCCGCAGCGACTGGCCGTCGAAATAGCCGAACGAACGGGAAGATCCGCCCTTCGGCAGCGAGACGGATCCGGGATTGAAGAGCGTGAGCCCGCCGGGGAGTTTGCGCAGTTCCGGCACGTGGGAGTGGCCGTGCGCAAGCACGGTCGCGCCGCAGTCCGCCGGCGGCAGCCGAAGCTCGTTGTAGAGATGCCCGTGGGTGCAGAAGAAGGTCTCGGCGCCGGCGTTGACGACGGCGAAGTCTTCCATCATCGGGAAGTCGAACATCATCTGGTCCACCTCCGCGTCGCAATTGCCGCGGACGGCGGTGATGCGGTCCTTGCGGAGGTTGAGCATTTCCGCCACCTTCACGGGATCGTAGAAGTCCGGCACGCCGTTGCGCGGTCCGTGATAGAGGAGGTCGCCCAGGAGGACGATGCGGTCGTAGCCCAGCGTTCCCGCCGCCTCGAAGGCGTCGGAGAGCGCGGACGGCACGCCGTGGACGTCGCTCAGAAAGACGAGCCTCATTTCGCCGCCCCCACCGCTTCGACCGTCAGCGTCAGATTGTTCTGATCGACCACCCGCACGTCGGTGCCGACTGCGAGCGGCGTGGCGGCGGAAGCGTTCCACTCCGCGTCGCCGACCATCACCCGTCCCGCCAGCGGCGGATCGATCGCCACCGTGACCCGTCCGAGCCGACCGACGTTCTCGCGGTCGAAATCCGACGCGGAGGTGTCCACGCGCCCGCAGAGGAGCTGCTTGAGCAGCCGCCGCAGCACGACAAGATAGGCGATTGCCGCGGTCGAAAAGACGACCAGCTGCCAGGTCGTCGTAAAGGCGTCGCCGAGCACGAAGCGAATTCCGCCGACGGTCATCGCCGCGAGTCCGAAGAAGAAGATCACGAATCCCGGCGCAGCCAGTTCGGCCAGCATCATCAGCGCCCCCGCATACATCCACAGCCATGCACAGCTCAACATTTCCGATTCCTCCTTTTATTTTGAAAGCGACGGCAGTTCGACGGCGGCCGGAGCGTCGTCCAGCCCGGCCGCGCGCGGCGTCGGCACGAACGCGAGCCACGCCCAGGCGACCAGCGCGGTTACGGCACCGACGACGGCGCCGATCTTGATCCACTGCCCGAAGCCGATGGGCGGATGCCCGTGCTTCTCCAGCAGTCCCGAAGCGACGATGTTCGCGGTCGAACCGACCACGGTGATGTTGCCGCCGAAGCACGCGCCGAACAGGAGCGCCCACCAGAGCACGGCGTACTGCGACGACAGGTCGAGCAGATTCTGGATGACGGGCGTGAACGCCGCGACGAAGACGATGTTGTCCACGAAGGCCGAGCCGAGGGACGAGACCAAGAGGACGAACGGGATCATCCCCGACGCTCCGCCCTGGACGTTGCGGGTCAGGACGTCCGCGAGGTTGCGCGTGATGCCGTTCTCGTTGAGGGAGCCGGCGATGGCGAAGAGCAGCATGAAGAAGAGGAGCGTCCACCATTCGACGTCCTTCTCCACGTAGTACCGCGCGCGGTGCGGCCGCGCGATCATCAGCGCGCCCGCCATGACGAGCGGCGTCATGATGAGGAAGGCGTTCTTGTTCTCGACGCCGCCGAGCGCGAGGACGTGCTCGATCTGGTGGTGGAAGGCGATCACCACGACCGTCACCAGCAGGATCGCCAGTCCCTTCCCGTAGGGGATCTTCAGCGCGGGACCGAGCCCCAGCCGCCGGTGCCGCGCCATCGCCAGCGTCATCGCGCGGATGTCGGCGCGGAACCAGAAGGCCGTCACCGCCGTGGCGACGGTCAGCGCAACCACCGCCACCGGGGTCGCGCCGACCAGAAACTGCGAGAAGGTCAGCCCCGCCTTGTTGCCGATGAAGATGCCCACGGGATTGCCGAGCATCGTCGCCGACGAGCCGATGTTCGTCGCCATCACCGCAATGAGCACGAACGGCTGGGGACGGACCTTCAGCGTGTCGCAGACCTGGAAGACGAGCGCCAGCACGACGACGATGGAAGAGACCTCGTCCACCACGCTCGCCAGGGTCGCCGCGAGCGCGCAAAGGACCACCGTGAACGAAAGCCCGTTCATGTTCCGCCGGTTGATGATCGACTGAATCACCCAGGTCAGGAAGCCGATGTCCTTCAGCACCCCGACGATGATCATCATCCCCACCAGGAAGAAGATGATGTCCAGCTCCGTCGCCTTCAGGATGGACTGCAGCGTCATCGCGTGGCTCGCCACCAGCACGGCCACGCCGATGAACGCCGCGGCCACGCGCCGCTCCCAGAAGAAGAGCGTCGTCGCGATGACGGCCGAGAAGACCGCCAGCGTGACCGACTGGGTGAACCCGACGGCGATGCCGCCCAGCCGTCCGGCCGACACGACGGCGGCCACGATCACCGCCAGCAAGAGGATTCTCGAACCGGACTTCATGTCATTCCCGGAAGATCTTGTTGAGGAAACGCGGCAGCGTCACGACGCCCACGAGACGTCCGCCCTCGCGCACATAGCAGACGGACGACTTGAACTTGGTCATCTCGCCCGCGACCTGGATGGCCGGCGTGTCGGGCGTCACGCACGGAAATTCGTTCACGAGGATTTCGCGCAGCCAGGTCCGCCGCTCGTTCTCGAGCACCATCGCGAACGGCTCGAAATTGGCGATGGCCGTCAGGTCGCTCATCCACAGCAGGTATTCCGGCAGGCAGACGCGCAGCAGCTCGCCGGCCCGCACCACGCCGCGCAAGTCGCCGTCACGGTCAAGGACGGCGATTTCGGAGACGCCGTGGGCGATGAAGGTGTCCACGCACGTCTGCAGGGTGTCGGTCTCGCGCAGCGTGAGGAACTCGCGGCTCATGATGTCCGCCGCGGTGATGTAGCGCGGCAGATACGCCTTGCCGGACTCGAAGAACCGGTAAACGTCCGCCGCGTTCGCCATGGCGGCGACGGTCCGCAAGGTCACCTCGTCGCGGAACGCGGTCGAAAGCGCGCGGAGGATTTGGAGGTAGAGGGCCGGGCGGTCCTTCGGAATGAGCAGCAGCAGGACGACGTGAACGGCTCCGGTCTCGCCGGGCCAGACGATGCCGCGCTCGCTCGTCGCGACGGCGAGCCGCGGCGCGGCCAGTCCGTCGAGACGCGCGTGCGGGACGGCCAGCCCGTCAAGAATGACCGTGGAGCCTTCGGCCTCGCGCTGCCGCACCGCGCTTAAGACCGCCGCCGCGTCGAGTCCGTCGGCATTGCCGACGGCCCGGCGCACCAGCAGCTCCATGACCGCGTCGCGCGACATGTCGCCGCAATGCGGCTCGATTTCGCGCGGCGAGAAGAAACCCGCCAGGTTGATGTCGTCGGACTTCACCCGTCCTCCGCCCGTTTAGGCGCGACGCCGCTTCTTCGCGGCGATCGCGGGAATCTGCGCCGCGGCGACGGACTGTCCGAGCCGGCGGGCCTTCTCGTCGGGCATGACGATGGAGATCCGCTCGGCCCATTCGGGATAGACGTCCTTCAGCATCGTCCGCGCCGTCTCGAGGATGATCTCGCCGCCGAGACCCGACGTCACGCGGCCGAGGATCATGAGGTTCTCGTAGTCGTAGAACTCGTTGTACCACGGCACGGTGTGGGCGAGGTAACGGCCGATTTCGACAAAGACCTTGAGCGCCCGCGCGTCGCCCTTCTCCATCGCCGCCTGGACGACCTTCAGCCGCTCCGGCAGCTTCATCGCCTTCGGGAAGGTGAAGCCGAAGCGCCGCGCCAGATGGTCGACCGCCTGCTGCGAGAAGTACATCGCGCCGACGCCCGCGTCACCCGACCACTCGTCGCAAGGCGCGCACGGATTGAAGTCCACCGGCGCGAAGGCCAGTTCGGAAATGCGCCCGGTCATCGCGCCCTTCGGATTGACGAAGCCGCCGGCGAGGGACGAGCCCATCGCCACGCCGACGACGCCCTTCATCTTCATGGAGATCGCCGCCGCCAGCGCGGTGACGTCGCCGTCGTTGAAGACCTCGAACGGCACGCCCCAGTCCTTCTCGATGCGGAAGAACAGGTTGCGCGCCTCGTCCTTCTTCGCGGGGTTCTTCTCCAGGACGGCCCGGAGAAGCGACGCGGGGCCGAGCCGCTTGCCGACGAGCGTGCCGGCGGTCGAGCAGCCGATGGCGTCGACGCGCGGCAGGGCCGCCGCGGCCTCGCGCAGGCCCGCCGAAATCTTCGCGTAGTGGTAGGCGGGATCGGGCTGGTTGCGCGGATCCCACGGGAACTCCTTGGAGAAGACGACCTTGCCCTTGTTCAGCGCCGAGACCTTGAAGTCGCTCGCGCCCAGGTCGAAGCCGAGACGGCAGCCGTCGGAGACCGGCTTGACGACGACCGTGCGCTCGGACGTGCCGGGGATCTTGGCCGCCGTGGTGACGACGACCTCGAACGGACGGCCGTAGAGATCGTTGAAGAAGCCGTAGTCGAACTTGCGCGCGCCGTTCTTCGTGTAGGCGCGGGCGATCGGCTTGACGACCGCGTCGGGACCGGCCAGATAGAGCTTCCAGCCGCCGGCGGACCAGAGGATGAACTTCGCGATGCGTTCGGCGACATGGCTGACGAACTTAGCCGCCGCGGGATCGAGACGCTTCGGGATCGGGAAGTCGTAACGGTAAACGTTACCGTTCTCGCGCTCCCACGCGATCGACACGAGGTCGGCGTCGGCTTTCGCGCCGATGCCGTCGTAGACTTGCCAAAGGGCGCTCATCGGAGCGACGAACTCGCTCTCGCATCCAGCGCAGTGCTTCTTACCGCAGGTACATGCCATAAGGATCTCCTTCCTTGTTTTTAGGTCTACCGAAAATTCTACCAAATCGCCGCCCCGTCCGCAAGATGGGGGGCGAACATCTCCGCAATGGGTCAGGGCAAGAGCGAGTAGCCGACACCACGCTCGTTGGTCAGGAATCCGCATGCGGGGCCGAGTTTACGCCGAAGATTTCGCACATGGGATTGAAGCGTACGCTCGTTACCGACATAGCCGCCGCCGCGCAGAATCTCAAAGATCTCACCGTAGGAGAAAACCCTTCCGCGCTCCGAATTGAGCAGATAAAGGAAGTCCGCCTCGGTGCGGGTCATTCGCTCGTCCACTCCCTTGCCGCAAATCGTCAGAGTGTCGAAGTCGATGGTCAATCCGGCCAAGCCAATGCTTCGACCAGACTTCTCTGACTCGTCACCGGCATCCAGTGCCGACATACGTTCCAACGCCCGTCGGACGGACGCCAAGAGAACCGCATCGGACGAGTCCTTCGACAAATAATCATCGGCACCGGCGCCGAAAGCCCGGACCGCATTGACGTCGTCATCATAGGCCGTAAGGAAAATCACCGGTAGCAGTCTGTCTCCTCGGCGAATCCGCTCGCAGGTCGGAATGCCCCCAAGACGCGGCATGTCGACGTCGAGCAGCACCAGGTCCGGCCGCGCCGCGGCAATTGCCGCCAGTGCCTCTTCACCGTCCCGCGCCGTGCGCACGCGGTAACCCTCGCGCTCGAACCGCGCGGCAAGATTGCGCAGAAGCCGGAAATTGTCGTCGACGACCAGAATCTCCGGCGGCTGACGCGCTGCGCTCACTTGCGTCCCTCGCGGCGGAGTTTAAGTGCGATCAAGACGGACTCCCTGGCGATCCCCGCCGTGATCTTCGAACTGCCCACCGTCCGGTCGGTGAAGGAGATCGGGATCTCGCGGATCTGCAAGCCCGCCTTCCAGGTGCGATGGTTCATCTCCAGCTGGAACGAATACCCGGCGGACTCGACCGTCTCGAAGTCGATCGTCCGCAAAGTCGACGCCTTCCAGCACTTGAAGCCCCCCGTCGGATCGCGCAGCGGCATGCCCGTCACCAGACGGATGAAGACGCCGCCGCAACGGGAAATCAAGCGGCGGCGGAACGGCCATCCCGGCGTCGCCCCGCCGGGGACGTAGCGCGAACCGATGACCAGGTCGGGGCCGCCGACGAGCGATCCGGCCGGCGCCACCGTCTCGACCAGCCGCTTCACGTCCGCCGGATTGTGACTGAAGTCGCAGTCCATCTGCACGACGAGGTCGGCCCCCAGTTCCAGCGCCTTGCCAAAGCCCGCCACATAGGCGCGGCCCAGACCCTCCTTGCGTTCGCGATGGAGACACTGGACGCGCGGATCCGCCGCGCACAGGGCGTCAATCGCCTCGCCGGTCCCGTCCGGAGAATTGTCGTCGACGAAGAGAAAGACGAACTCCATGCCGACAAGGTCGCGAACCGCGTCCGTCAGCGCGTCCGCCATATTCGCGACGTTGCCGATTTCGTTGTAGGTAGGAATGACAATGACCGTCTTCATCTCACTTCGTTTCCACGCCCACGAGGCGGAAGGCGTCACCGGCCGGATCCGGCGCGACAGACGCAGGCAGCGCCCACTCCCCGTCCTTCACCTCCAGTTCCGTACCCGACGCGAGATGGACAACCTTCGTCGGCTTGAGCATGCCCTCGACCGGCGGCAGCCGGAAGGTCCGCACCGGCTCGCGGCGATCCTGCATCAGCCAGGTCGCGTAGACGGCCGAGCCGTCCTTCGCGCGGGTGAACGCCCAGTCGCCGGCGCGATAGGGCGCGACAGGCCGTGTCGCATAAACGGCCGCGCCGTTCTTCTTCAGCCAGGCGCCCAGTCGGTCCAGACGCCAGATCACCTCGACAGGGATGCGGCCATCAGGCTGCGGCGCGATGTTCAGCGCAAGATTGCCGCCCTTGGCGACAACATCCATAAGCAAACGAACAAGCCCCGCCACGGTCTTGAAGTCCTCCTCGTAATGATAGCCCCACCAGTCGCCGATAGTGCGGCAGGATTCCCAAGGCATGTCGAGCGGCTGTTCGGGGACAGTCTGCTCGGGCGTGACCACGTTCTCGTAACGGTCGCCGGAAGTCCGCTCAACCGAGATCATGCCGGGGTTGAACTTACGCATCGCATCCACCGCCTCGCCGGTCCGGAAGTCGCACCCCTCCTTCGGATTCAGCCAGCCGCCATCCAGCCAGACGATGTCCAGCGGACCGTAGTCGCGCGCCAGTTCGACCATCTGGTCGTGGCCGAACTTGACGAACCGCTCCCAGCGCTCGGGCTGGTCTTTGGGCGCATAGGTCGGGCCCATCTTCGTCTCGACGCCGAGGCCGAGGTTGTCCCAGAAGTCGGGATGATGCCAGTCGGGCTTGGAGAAATAGGCGCCGATGCCCAGGCCGCGCTTGCGGAAGGCGGTGAAGAGCGCCTTCGTGAAGTCCGCGTGCGGGCGCTTGGAGTAGGGGCAGTCAGGCGAAGTGATCTTGTAGTCGGAGTACTTCGAGTCGAACATGCAGAAGCCGTCGTGGTGCTTCGTCGTGAACACGAGGTACTTGAAGCCGTTGCGCGCAGCGAGGTCCGCCCAGGAGTCAGGGTTGAAGCGCAGCGGATCGAACTGGCGGTAAAGGCCCAGGTAGTCGCGTTTGAAGGCGTCGGCATCCTTCGTCCAGTCGATCTCCCAGCGCGTCCAGTTCGGATTGTCCACGAGGCACCACGACTCGATGACGCCCCAGATCGAATAGACGCCGAAGTGCATCATAATGCCGAGCTTCTGGTCGCGGAACCATTCCAGATGTTCCTGCACAGCGGGTTCCGGCGGCGGAACGTAGTCCGTCGTATACTTCAGGATGTCCTTGCGCTGCTGGTCCGAGACGAGCTTCGTCTTCCAGTCGATGAAAGAGGCGACCAGCCACGCGCGGTTGTCGGGATGCTCGCGGTTCAGCGTGGCGGCGTGAAACGCCTTCGGCTCGACCCGCGCGCGGAAATCCGCGCCCGCAGCGGCAAAGCGGTTGGTGGCGGTGATCATGCTGGCCAGAGGAATGAGGCCGTCAGTGTCCGAAGCCGGGTCCTTGGTGGAGTAGAGGAAGAGCGTCGGCGTCGTGTTCTCGCGGATCATGTTCACGGGCGAGAAGCGCGTCCGGTAGTCCTCGCCGATGCCGTAACGGGGAAACTCCTTGTCGAACAGGCCGATCATGAGGTCAATCGCCCCGCAGTGATTGAAGACATAGCCGACCTTGAACTCATGCTTCAGTCCGAGGCCGAGGATTTCGGGATGCGCCCCGTCGTAGGCGTAGAGCGAGGCGAGATGGCCGCCGGCGGACTCGCCGCCGATGGCGAAGCGGTCGGCCTTAACACCCAGTTCTTCGGCGAGGAAGCGCTTGAAATGCGACGCGAAAAGGTCGATGTCCGCCAGCATGGCCTCGAACGTCGCCTCCTTGCGCGGCGGCTGGTTCATGTTGTCCTCGGGCTGCATGATGTAGTCGATGCTCGCGACAATGTAGCCCGTCTTCTGCGCGAGAAAGCAGAACAGCTCCTGCCCGGAGTCCTTGTCCCAGGGACCGTGCCAGCCGCCGCCGTGGACATAGACGAAAACCGGCGTGTCCCAGCGGAGGCGGGAGCGTTCGCACGGCAGATAGAGGTCGTAGTCCTGAGCCGTGCGGTGCGCGTTCGCCAGCGTGTCGCCGAGGTAGTACTTGTCGGAACGGAATTGGGACTTGGAGTTCACGCCTTCGTCGGGCAGGTTCTCGCGCGGTCCGTAGCGGAGGTCGCGGTAAACCCGCACATCGGGGTATTCGGCGGTGCGAAGCGGATCGGGCAGCGCCACGGCGGCCAGGGCCTCGGACGCGACCAGCGCGCCGACGAGGGCGATTAGACACTTCATAGGTTCCTCCTTGTTTGCGATTTCTGCGATCAAACTTCCGGTGCGACGTCAGATGTCTCTGCCACTGGCGTTTCACCGGCGGGCTCCGCGGCGTTTTCGCCGGCGGGTGCGGCGCTTTCGCCGTCCGCTTCCTCGCCGGCGCCTTCGCAGACCGAAACCGACACGAGCTTCGCGCCTTCCGAAAGGCGCACGAGCCGCACGCCCTGGGCCGCGCGACCGACGACGCCGATGTCGACGACGGGCGAGCGCACCATCTGCGCGTCGGACGTGATCGAGATGATCGACTCGTCGTCAGCGACCGCGTGAGCGGCGACGACCTTGCCGTTGCGGTCCGCGCCGCGGATCGCGGTCACGCCCATGCCGCCGCGGTGGCAGCTGCGGTATTCGGAGAATTCCGTCCGCTTGCCGTAGCCGTTCTCAGTCGCGACCAGAAGCGTCTTCTCGGCGTCGCAGACGTCGAGCGAAACGACGCGGTCGTCAGCCTGCAGGCGGATGCCCCGAACGCCAGTCGCGGCGCGGCCCATCCGGCGGACCTCCTCGGCGCGGAACTTGATGCCGACACCGTTGGCGGTGATCATCAGCACCTCGTCGTCGGGACGGACGAGCCGGACTTCAACCAGCTCGTCGCCTTCCTCGATGTTGATGGCCCGGAGGCCAGACTTGTTGACGTTCTGGAAATCGCCGAGCAGCGTCTTCTTCACAGTGCCCAGACGCGTCGCGAACATGACGTCGACATCGCCTTCGAAGGAGCGGATCGGCAGCAGCTGCAGGGCCTGTTCGCCTTCCTGAAGATTCAGGAGGTTGATGAGCGGCCGACCGAAACTCGTGCGCGGCGCCTCGGGGATTTCGTACGCCCCCTTGACGAAAAGACGTCCCGTGTTCGTGAAGAACATGAGGTCGTCGTGCGTGTCGGCGACGAAGACGAGGCGGATAAAGTCCTCCTCCTTCACCTGCGCGCCCTTGACGCCGTGGCCTCCGCGGCGCTGTTCGCGGTACTCCGTCAGCGGGACACGCTTGACATAGCCGCGGTTAGAAAGCGTGATCACGCAGGGCTCGTCGGGGATAAGGTCCTTGATCGAGACCTCGTCCACGTCCGCCACGATCTCCGTCCGGCGGCGCGCGGTCTCCTTCGAGCAGTAACGAAGCTTCAAGTCGGCGAGGTCGCCGCGGATGATGGCGTAGACCTTTTCGGGGTCGGCGAGAATCGCCTGGTACTCGGCGATGGCGGCGAGGAGCTTTTCCAGCTCCTCCGCCAGCTTGTCGCGTTCGAGGCCGACGAGCTGGTAAAGACGCATTTCGAGAATCGCGTTCGCCTGGAGGTCGGTAAAGCCGAAGCGGGACTGGAGGGCGGCCTTCGCCTCGTCGCGCATCTTCGACGCGCGGATGATCCGCACGACCTCGTCGAGGTTGTCGATTGCCAGCAGCAGGCCGTCCACGATGTGCTTGCGCGCCTCGGCCTTGCGGAGTTCGAAGCGCGTACGGCGGGTGATCACCTCGAAGCGGTGGTCGACATAGCACTTGCAGTAGTCCTTCAGGCTGAGGATCTTGGGCCGCCCGCCCACGATCGCCAGCAGAATCGCGCCAAAGGTGGTCTGCAGCTGCGTGTGCTTGTAGAGGTGGTTGAGGACAATCTCGCCGACCGCGTCGCGCTTGAGGTCAACGACGATGCGGATGTCGTCCTCGGTCAGCGTCCGGCCGGACTTCGCCGCCGCCTTGCCGCCCTTCGCGTCCTTCGTATGGCCGCCGGAGAGGTCGCGGATGTCGGAGACGCCCTCGATGACCTTGTCTTTGACGAGCTGGGTCATGTGCGTCAACAGTTCGCGCTTGTTGACGGCGTAAGGGATTTCGGTAATGACGATCTGCTCGCGGCCGTTCGCGTCGACGACGACTTCGGCCTTGCCGCGGACGGTAATCTGGCCGCGGCCGAGCTTGTACATCGCGGTGATGCCGTTACGGCCGCAGATTTCCGCGCCGGTCGGGAAGTCCGGCCCCTTCACGAACTGCATGAGGTCGTCGACCGTGCAGTCGTCGCGGTGCTGAACGTAGTAGTCGATACCGTCGCACAGCTCGCCGAGGTTGTGCGGCGGGATGTTCGTCGCCATGCCCACGGCGATGCCGGACGAGCCGTTGAGCAGCAGGTTCGGCAGCTTGCCGGGAAGAACCGTCGGCTCGTCGAGCGTCTCGTCGAAGTTCTTCATCATGTCGACCGTGTCCTTGTCCAGATCGCCAAGGAGCTCGTCAGCGGTCTTCTGGAGGCGGACCTCGGTGTAACGCATGGCCGCCGGCGGATCGCCGTCGATCGAGCCGAAGTTGCCGTGCCCGTCCACCAGCGGATTGCGCAGCGAGAAGTCCTGCGCCAGACGGACGATCGCGTCATAGACGGACGAGTCGCCGTGCGGATGGTACTTGCCGATCACTTCGCCGACGACGCGCGCCGACTTCACGTGCTTCGAGTTCCAGGAGTTCCCGAGCTTGTGCATCGCGAACAGACAGCGTCGGTGAACGGGCTTCAAACCGTCGCGGACATCGGGCAGCGCGCGCCCCACGATGACGCTCATGGAGTAGTCGATGTAGTCCCTCGACATCTCCTCTTCGATGTTTACGTCCTCAATGCCGACGGGGTTCCCGACGGTCTCTTCAATCTCTTCGCTCATAGCTAATATTATACCAAAATAACTGCCACAAAGGGATGCGCCAATGTAAAGTTTAATTACTCTCAGCCATCAACCGACTGCCGCATTACGGCGCGGGTGAATCGGTGCCGAGAGCAACGCTAACCGTGCGGTTCGCGCGCGACGAACCCATGCGGTTCCAGTCCTTCAGCAGCGCGAAGTAGGACGCGTCCAGCACCGCCTCGCCGTGACGGCAGGAACGCCTCCGCAATTCGACGGCCAAACGCCCGTCCTTCCATTCCGTCCGCGCCGTGAACGCGAACCAGACCTCGTCCGGATTGCGCGGATGGTGAATGACGTAGTCGCTCGGCAGATGCTCGACGCGTCCGTAGCCGAGCGGGAAGACGATGCGCACCACCGTTTCGGACGGCTCCTGCGCGTCGATGCCGAGCGGGCTTTCACGCCGCGTCCCCGTCAACGCGAAGAGCGTCTCGTCGAAGGCGGGCACTTCGAGCGTCATCACGCCGTCCGCCAGCGTCACGTACTTCGGCACAAACGCGCTGAAAGTCGTCCGCGCCGGATAGCCAACCGTGTCCGTCTTCAGCTCGCTCGTCGCGTCCGCCGCGTGGGCGAGCGCAGCCAGCAGCTTCTGGTGGTGCCGCTGCCGCTCCTCGGGCAGCATTTCCTCGTACTTGCGGCGATACGCCCCCACGCCAGGCCCGAACAAATCGAAACGGCAATCCACGTCGACCGAACCGTCCAGCCGAACCGCGAAGTCGAACTCGTTGTGCGCCGACGGCAGCAGTTCCGGCGCGGGAACCGTCACCGTGCCGAAGCCCCCTGTGCGCGGATCAAGGAAATGCGCACCGGCGAACGCAGTCGCCCCCAATGGCGTGTACTCGTTCTCAGTCCCCAGAAAAGTCGTCCGCTCTTCGCCTCCCCACCAGAGGAAGCCACCGATCCGTTCGCGAACACGGCAAAGCGCCGACGAAAACCGGCGGACGTTCGGAACCGTCTCGCGGTCCCAGCGGCCGAGGCGCTCGTCCTCGTCGGCATCGTCCGCGGCGAACACGACATCCGCCTCGTAGCCCGCGCCCCGCAGCAGCGCACACAGCGTCCGCATGTAGTCGAGCCGCGTAGCGTAGCGTTCGCGCAGCACCGTTGCGGAATCCGTGACCTGGCGCGGAAGCGGCAGCTCGTAAAGCGACGGTCCGACAATCCGCACCTGCCGCGCCATCCAGTTGCGGATGTCCGCCAAGGTCTCGCCCGCTTCGGCGAAGACGACCGGCTCAACGTCCGTCGCGTCCAGCAGCCGGGCGGCCGCGCGCGCGAAGTCATTGGAGCTGACGGCGCGCCACTCCCGCCAGAGACGGCCGGCGGCCTGCAGCGGCTCATCCGGCGGCAGGCGTTTCGGCGCGCCCTTGAACAGCGTCTCGCCGTTGACGACGAGCTCAAGCTCGTCCACCGGCTCGCGCGTGTCGAGGAACCAGGAGCGGTAAAACGACGCCGGGGCGTTGGTGACGGTTGCCGCCACGGTCGTGGAAATGACGCTGCCGACTTCGACGGACGGCAGATTCACGACGAGTTCCTTCGAGGCCGGATACCGCGGCGCTTTCGACGCCCAGCCGCAGTCGAGCACGTTCTGCTCGCGCGCACCGACGGCGGAAACCCGTCCGTCCCGGTTCGACACGACGCCGGAAACCAGCTCCACCGCCTCCCAGGTCGGATTGAAATCGAACTTCAGTTCCGCCGCGCGTTTCTTGCCGTCGTAGGTGAGGACCTCCTTCTCCACCGTACGGACGGTGCGCCAGCAGTCCGGTCCGTCCAGGTCGATGACCTCGCGCAGACGACGGATGCGCACGTTGGCATTCGCATCGTCGTCGCGGGACAGCGTCGGATTCTGCCGCTCGTCCGCCTCGATGCGCTTCAAGGTCTCGCGAAGATCGTGATATTCCGCCGGCGAGAACTCGACCTGCCCGATCGCGAAGGTTCGACGGGCGAGGAGCGTCCCGTTCGTCTCCGTGAAACGGCGGTCGAACGCGCATCCCGTCTTGATCTCGAGCGGCGCGGGCAGTCCCTGCGGACGGCTTTGCGCCGCGGAGAGGTCCAGCTCGAAGCGTTCTTCCGTCATCGCCGTCGACGACAGGACGAGCGGATAGACGCGGCGCTCCAGGGCGGTCCGTCCTTCCAGCAGCCAGTTGGCGACGCCCAGCGCAGAGGACAAGGACGGCAGCGCGAGTTCGTCGCGGGTGCGGCCCTCGAGCACACATTCGGGGAAGCGGGCCGCCAGCGACACGGACAGCGGCGCGGACGTGTCGCGGAGATCGGCGGGGGCGATGTCGCACTTGAGCAGTTCGGCCCCGGCCTTGACGCCCCGCAGGACGCGCTCGAAGAACTTCCGGCGGTCGAGCGGCTTCATCCGCAGAAGTCCGTGCCGATAGGCGTTGTCGTTAAGGCCTCCGAACGCGACCGCGTATTCGGCGAGGACCGATCCGTCGCGCGACAGCGTGCCGCGGCCGTCGATGCGGACCGCGTTCTCGGCCGGCGGCACGACGGGGGAGGTACGCAGCTGTTCGCCCTCGGGCGTCGCCACGAGATAGGAGCAGTCGCTCAGATAGGACGGGAGCAAATCGCGGCTCGACTCGTCCGTCGGATCCATCAGCATAAACGCGCCCTCGCGCCGCACCGCGACGATAGCGTGGTTGAAGTAAGGCAGCGGCACCTCGGCGTCCATCTTGGCGGGGCCGGCGTTAATCAAGACGGGATAGGCGTCGTGTCCGGCCAGACGCAGCAACGCCACGAGGAGTCCCGCCTTGTCGCGGCAGACTCCGTAGCGGTTGTCGAAAGTCACGTCGACGTCGTGCGGCGCGTAGCCGGGCGACGTGTCCTCCATCGTCAGCCCCATGTAACGCACTTCCTGGGCGACGAAGTCGTAGATTCGGCGGAGGTCGCGGCCGAGTTCCTCGACCTTGTTGGTCATCGCGGCGTTCGTGCGCGCGAGATGGGGCTGGCAGAGCGACCAGTACCAGCGGGAGATTTCCGGCCAGCTGTCCGCCGTGGAAACGCGCAGATGCTGCACCTGCGTCCAGAGCGGCGGCATATTCGGTTCGGGGAAGGCCTGCGGCGAATTCGTCGCGCACCAGGAGTAGACGATTTCGCTGCCGTTCGTCCGCACCTCGGAAACGACGTTCCCCAGCGGATGACGGACGGCGATGCGTTTGAGCGGACGCTCCAGCGGACCGGCGATGCGGACGGACGCGCGCAGAATCGGCGCGTCGTAGGCGAGGACCTCGATTCCGGCCCACTGGTCCTTGACCCGGCTCTTCGTCACTTCGCGGCGCGTGACGACATGGCGGATTTCACCGACCGCCAGTCCCGGAACGGCGCAGGAGAGGGTCTTGTCGAGCGGATCGTAGATGTTGGCCGCGCCCGACGAGTTGTCCGTCGCCTCCTTCAGCGTCGCGCGGAAGTCCACGGGGCGCGAACGTCCGTCGACACCGACGATTTCGACCGAAACGATTTCGCCGCGGCCGTAGCGGAGCGAATAGTCAATCGTCAGGGACGAAAGCTCGCGGCGGCCCTTCTCCGTCATCGCCTTGACCCACTCCTCGCGCCGATCGACATAGGTTCCGTCGGCGCGGTACTCGACCTCGGTCCGATCGTCGATAACGACGGTGTCCGCGTCGGGATAGGCGGCGCAAGTCACCGCCGCGGCGGCCGCGCAGGGGTCGGCCGCGAAAACGAGACGCGCCGCGCTGCAGAGAAGCGCGGCGCAGACGCCGAACGGATAAGCGGCCTTCATGGCAAGCCTTTCCGCGTCAGAGCTTGATGCCGGAGAACGCCGAAGCGAGCGAGCCGACGTTGCGGTTGCGTTCGGCGTTCGACTTCATCCACTCGGCGACCTCGGCGGCGGAGCGTTCGGCCTCGACCTCGTCCGCCGACTTGCGGAAGACGCGCTGCATGCACTCCTTGCGGGAAAGCGAGACCTTGCCGGCCTCGCGGTCGACGCGCAGCACCTTGACAGTGACCGTGTCGCCCGCCTTGAGCACCGTGCCGATGTCCTCGACGCGCTCCCAGGCGACCTCGCGGGCGGGGATCAGGCCTTCCAGTCCGCCCAGGTCGACGAAGGCGCCGAAATCCAGCACGCGGGTGACGGTGCCGTTGAGCGTCTCGCCCTCGTTAAGCTGTTCGAGCGTCGCCTCGCGGAGCGCGGCCTCCTGCACCTCAATCAGCGCGCGGCGCGAAACGACCACGTTCAGCCCGCGCTCGTCCTTCGAATACTCGCTGACGATAAAATCGAACTTGCGGCCGACATATTCGGCGCCTTCCTTGCGGAACTTGTCGATCTGGGAGAACGGGCAGAACGCGCGCTGTCCGGCGACCGTCACCTCGTAGCCGCCCTTGACCTCCTTCTCGACGAGGCCGGAGATCGCGTCTCCCGCCTCCCATGCCGCCTTGATGGAGGCGTTGTCGTCCGACATCACCTCGACGGCGGGCTTGGCCGGGCGCACGATCGACTTGTCGTCGTTGAACGCCTTGCCGAACTTGTAGCCGGGGCGCACGCCCTTGAACTGGCCTTCGAGCATCTTGCCGAAATCGAAACTCTCGCTCATTTCCCCTCTTCCTCCTTCTTCGCCTCGTTCCACAAGGCGTCCATCTCCGCCAGCGACATCTCCTTCAGACTGCGGTCCGCCGCCTTCGCGGCCGCCTCCACCGTGCGGAACCGGCGGGCGAACTTGGCCGTCGACAGTTCGACGGCGCTTTCGGAATCCACCCCCAAGTGCCGCGCCAGGTTCGCCACCGAAAAGAGCACGTCCCCGAGTTCGCGCTTGACCGCGTCAGACGCCGCCGGGAGTCCGCGCGTACCCGCCGCGTCGACCTTCGCGACCTCGGCTTCCAGCTCGGCCAGCTCCTCGCGGATCTTGGCGAGCGGACCGGCCGCGTCCTTCCAGTCGAAGCCCACGCGGGCGGCCTTCTCCTGGGTCCGCTGCGCCTTCAGCATGCCCGGCAGCGTCGGCGGCACGCCGTCCAGCGCGGAATGGCGGGACTCCTTCTTGTGTTCGAGCTGCTTGATCTGCTCCCAGTTGCGCAGCACCGTCGCCGGATCCTTCGCGTCCACGTCCCCGAACACGTGCGGGTGGCGGTGGACGAGCTTGTCGGCGATGGCGTTGGCGACGTCGTCGAAGGTGAAGCGCCCCTCCTGCTCCGCCATCACGCTTTGGAACATGATCTGGAGCAGGACGTCGCCGAGCTCTTCGACATAGTTCGCGCGGTCCTCGGGACGGTCCATCGCCGCCAGCAGCTCGTACGTCTCTTCGAGGACGCAGGGCTTGAGCGACTCCAGCGTCTGCACCCGGTCCCACGGACAGCCCTTTTGCGGGTCCCGCAGGCGGGTCATGATGTCATGGAGTCGCTCGATCCCCGTCATTTCGGCCTCACTTGACGGTGCGTTTCTTGCGCGGCTTCGGCTGGCCGATCTCCGCGAGCATCTTGCGGAAGCTGCCCTTGCGGACGTTGAACGGCTTGCCGCCCTTGATGCGCGGGAACTCGCAGGCGCGGATCTTCGCGCCCTGGTCCTCGTCGGGGCCCACCACGCCGCTCTCGCCGTTCAAGGCGCACTCGACGGCCTTGCGAGCGCAGCTCTCGATGAGTTTGAGGTCCTTCTTGTTCGGCGCCGCCGCACGGGCGAAGTAGCCGGACTTGAAGACCTGCACCTTCTCGGCGCCGAGCAGCTCGCCGAAGCGCTTGCCGATGTACTGGCCAACGTTGACCTTGTCGAGCCGCGGATGGCCGAACGCGTCGACAGGGACCTCTTCGCCGCGCTTCTTCATCTCGGCGATGATGTCCTTGACGCCGGCGCCCTCGCTCACGAAGATGTTGACGGAGTCGACCTCGTCCATGACCTTCGCGAGACGGCGGGCCTCCTCCTTGAAGTCGATCTTGGACTCCGGCACGTAGACGGCGTGCACGTCCTGGCGGGCGAGCGTCTGCTTGAACTCCGGCAGGAAGAGCCCGCGGCTCTCCATGGACTTGAGCATCTTGCGGTAGACCTGCGCGGTCTTGTAGGTCAGCCAGCCGCAGTTGCGGCCCATGACCTCGTGAATGGTCAGCGCGCGCGGATTGGCCGAATTCTCCTTGACGACGTTCAGGAAGAACTTCGCGCCCTCCTCGGCCGCCGTCCAGGCGCCGAGCGACTGCTTGATCGGATAGACGTCGTTGTCGATCGTCTTCGGCAGGCCGACGACGATAAGCGGATAGTTGTTCGTGGCGAGATAGGCCGCGAGATCGGCCGCCGTCGTGTTGGTGTCGTCACCGCCGATCGTGTGCAGCACGTCAACGCCGTCCTTGACCAGCTGGTCGGCGGCGACCTTCAGCGGATCCTCGCCTTCCTTCACGAGGCCGCGCTTCACGCAGTCCTTCACGTTCGTCAGCTTCACGCGGCTGTTGCCGATCGGGCTGCCGCCGTGTCGCGTGAGCACCAGCGCCTGCTTGCGCACCGCGTCCGTGACCGGGATGGAATCGCCCTTGAGCAGACCCATGTAGCCGTTGATATAGCCGATCATCTCGACTTCGGGCGCCTTCTTCGTGTATTCGTCGATCAGGAAGCCGATGGACGAGCTGAGGCAGGGTGCGAGCCCGCCGGCGGTAAGGAACGCGACTTTCTTCACTTGCTTCATTTTTTGCCTTTTATTGCGTTGTTTGTCTGGTTCAAATCTTCTTGAGCACGTTCGCCATTTCGACGGCGGACTGCATGACGGAAAAGCCCTTGTTGCCCTGCTTCGTGCCGCAGCGTTCGACCGCCTGCTCGAGGTTTTCGGCCGTGACCACGCCGTCGAGCACCGGCACGCCGGACTTGAGCGCGACCTTCGCGAAGGCGGCCGAAGTCGTCTCGTTGATGAGCGCGGCATGGGCGGTCGCGCCCTGGACGACCGCGCCCAGCGCGACGATGGCGTCGAACTTCTTCTCCGCGAGCTTCGCCGCCGCTAGCGGGATTTCGTACGCGCCGGGGACGCGCACGAGCGTCAAATCGTCCGCCGCGCCGCCGAGACGCACGAACGCGTCCTCGGCCCCCTTCACCAGCTGCTCGGTGAGAAAGCTGTTAAAGCGGCTCACGACCATCGCGATCTTCAGGCCCTTCGCGCACAGATCTCCACTAAGTTCCGTCATAACTCCCTCTTTCTGTAGAATAATTGGCATATCATACCAAAATTGTCAGTGCTTTGTCAAATCCACAGCGCACCTGAATCTTGCGTGGTGGCGCGAATGAACAAAAAAAGTGAGATAAAGTTCGTTACCTTCTCAACCTGCCTTAACCCGCTTGACCAGCCGCAGGACGTTGCGGCCGTTTTCGTTCGCGTAGGCGACGCGGTCGACCAGCCGCTTGACCATCACCAGCCCCAGCCCCCCGATCGGCCGGTCTTCGATCGCCGCGTGCGTGTCGGGGTCGACGTGCGTCAACGGATTGTAGGGCGCGCCCGCGTCAGAGAACGTGAGCCGCAGACACGTCGGCGACCTTTCGACGCAGACGCGGTAATCGGGCGACCCGGAATAGTTCACGATGTTCGACGTCACCTCGTCCGCCGCGTTGAGGACGGCGGACAGAATTTTCGCCGGCAACCCGGCCAGCGCGGCGCGGAGAAAGTCCACCGCCGCGGCCAGCGAATCGTCGTTGCAGGCGAAGTCGCGGACGGAGACCTCAGGCGTCCCGTGCCAGACGAGGGTCATGTCGGTGAGGTCGTCCGACTGCTCGGCGTCGCCGACGAACCTCCGCACCGCGTCCGCAACGGCGTCCGGACCGGATTCCGCCAGCGTCTCCACCAGCCGCGCCTCTCCGAACTGCTCCATCTTCGCGTTCATCGCCTCGGTCACTCCGTCCGTATAGAGATAGAGCCGGTCGCCGCGGTCAAGGTCAAGGACGTGCGCCCGATAGGCCGCGTCCTCGAACATGCCGAGGAAAAGCCCGCCCTTGCCGACGATCTTCTCCACCGTTCCGTCCGTCCGACGGACGAACGGACGGCAGTGGCCGGCGTTGACGTATTCGATCCGCCCCGTCCGCGGGTCGAGCAGACCGATCCAGGCCGTGACGAACAGCTCCGCCCGGTTGTTCTCGCAAAGCCGGGCGTTGGCGCGGCGCACGGCCTCGTCCAGGTCGGCGCACGTCGTCAGGCAGCTGCCGATGACGTTCTTCGCCTCCATCATAAACATGGCGCCGGCGATGCCCTTGCCCGACACGTCGGCGACGACCAAGGCGAAGCGTCCGTCCGGCAGCGTCCGGAAGTCGTAGAAGTCTCCGCCCACGACCTTGGCCGGCGCACTCCCCGCGCACAGGGAAAATTCGAGATGGTCCATGTCCACGCCTTCGACGGACGGCAGCGCGGACATCTGGATCTGCTGGGCCACGCGCAGATCGGCCGCCGCGCGGGCGGTCTCCTTCACGTGCAGCGCCTCAAGCTTCGCCGACGTGCGCACCAGCCGAACGACGCCGAAGGTGAACAGTCCGAAAAGCGCGGCGAGAATGAACGCCGTGACGGCGAACGAGCCGTTGCGCTGAACATAGCAGTAGTTCTCCGGGATAAACGCCACATACTTGAAATGCTCGAAGCGGAAGTACCGTCCGATGACTCTCGTCTGGGCGAAGTCGGACCAGCGGCGGAAGACGCGTCCGTCGGCGTAGTCAGGATCCTTTTCGGCGTTCTCGTACCACCCGGCGACGCTGAAGTGCCAGCTGCGGAGCACGCTTTGCGACTCCTCGGGCGTAAAGGAGTACATCGTCGCGCGCAGACGCTCCGTCGAAATGCCGAGCTGGAGGATCCGCCGCCGCCCCGGAAAGGGAATGCCGTAATACTTGAAGAAGTCGCCGGGATTCGTCACGCCCTGGCGAAAGGGCTGCGAGACGCTCGTCCGCGCGGAGTTGGTCAGTTCGAGAAATTCGGCGCAGAGCGGGTCGTCGTTGAAATTGAAGCCGAGGTTTTCGGGAAGGTTGGACCCGATGATGCGACCGTCCCCTTCGACGATATTCACCTCGTCGAGCATGAAGTTGTTCGCCAGCCGCGCAATCTCTTCGACGGCATAGGCGGGCTTGCCAGAATCGATGGTGTTGACGATCACGCCGCCGACAAAGCGGAGCGCAGCCTCAAGCTCGCCATAGATGACGGCCGCGAAACCGGTCTCGGCGGACTCCAGCATCGTGGCGACGCGCTGCTCGGCGCGCAGCGTCATCTGATGCCAGGCCAGCGACAGCGCCAGCGCGTACAGCGCGATTGCGGTGAGAATGATGAAGCGCGGTTTTCTGAACATACCAAGATTATACCAAAACTCCGATGGCCCGACAGCAGAAAGTGGAGGCGCGGGGCACGAGCCGTCTGCTCGGCCCGACAGGCGGAGGCGCGGGGGCGGGCCCGCCTGCTCGCCCGATCCGCAGATGACGGGCCAGGTGGAGGCGCGGGGG
>JAZQPI010000014.1:0-8978 GCA_045628545.1 Kiritimatiellia bacterium | reverse complement strand
GGCTGCCGGTCTTACGTTGGCTGGGTGGGTTGACCTATGAGATATATTTGCTTCATGGAATAATTTTCGGGGTCATTTGCTATTGTTTTGCGATTGATCGTGAAGTCGCTGCGTTTTTGACAATTGCAAGCGTAATTCCGTTAGCATGGTGTTTTAAGCAGATCTCAAATATAATTTCTGCGCGTTGGCAATAGATATAATGATCGTTTTGTGCCAGGCCCTGTTCGGACTCATTCGTCGCCGACGTCATGGTTACGGCGAATGACGTTTGTCGGCAGATCAAACCAACTGCATTCGAATTGCCTTTGAGAATGAAAGCCGTTGATACCGCGTCCAGCTGTCGAATTCAGTTTGAATTTCCCACTTTTCGCGAAAAGCGGTAACTGTAGAAGTTGCTCTCCAACGCTTCGCTCCCATCCGTGCCGTCGGCGTCTCGCCGACGTTTTGAACGGCCATGCGCGTCAATTTCTCAGCGGTCCGCGCGGTTATCCATCGACGTCGCGAAGCGGTCGATAGACAATCCGGTCGTTTGCATGGTGCCTCGGTTCGCATCGAGGTCGTGCTGCGGCGAGGCGAGGAGCAGTTGCCTTCATCGCCGCGCAGAACGTCGATGCGTTGAAAGCCAATACGGAAAGGCCCTCATATTTTTTGCTTGCACACTAAATAAAGCCGCATCGCATTTATACTCTGTTTCGTAGCCTGACGCTGAGTTGTAGGCATAGGTCAACTAAACCTAAAAACGGCAGATGAAATTTTGTTTAGCCGTGTAGAGGTGTAGAAACATAGAGTTTGGCAGATGTTTCAAGGACTATCGGAAGGTTCGTGACGTTGTTGGCATTCACCTTTTGGGTGAAATGGAATCTCTCTTCTCCAATATCGGTAATTCGCGTTTCTTCACCTCTCCACCTCTACACGGCTAAACTCATCACTCTCCAAGCATTTTAACTGTCGAATTTAGGCTAATTCTTCGCACAGGTAGGTCGCAGGAGTCGACCTTTGCCCATCGCGCCGTTCCGGCCCGTGTCGCTTATTTTGACTTGCGGATCCCAACCTGACTTTTCGTGAAAAGGTCTCTATAACTTTTGTATCCTGAAATCCGCCGGTCGCGGCGTTTGCCGGGTCGCCGGATATTGTGCGAACGGACGCGGAATTTTTGGTATAATTCTTATCAAGGAAAGGATGGCTCAAAATGATTGACTACGAAAAAGAGTTCGGGAGACCGGAGTATGCGCTCGGAGCGCGGCAGACGCAGATAGCGCGGACGTTCAAGATCGTCTACGGCTGGATGTGCGCGGGTCTGGCGCTGTCGGGCGTCGTCGCGTGGTACACGGCGGCGAGCGGACTGTGGGAGCGGGTCTTGATGGGGCCGGGATACATGGGCTGCGTCATCGCGGAACTGGCGCTGGTGTTCGTCTTGTCGCTGGCGATCAACAAACTGCCGGTCGCCGTCGCCTACCTGATGTTCCTCGGCTATGCGGCGCTGAACGGTCTCACGCTGTCCGTCGTGTTCATCGCCTATGAGCTCGCGCTGGTGCAGAAGGTGTTCTTCATCACGGCGGGCATGTTCGGCGGACTCGCGCTCTGGGGCACGTTCACGAAGGGCGACCTCTCGAGCATCGGCTCCGTCTGCGGCATGGCGCTGTGGGGGCTCGTCATCGCCGGCGTCGTCAACCTGTTCATGCATTCGAGCGGACTCGACTTCGTCCTCTCCTTCGCCGGCATCCTGATCTTCACGGGGCTGACGATGTACGACGCGCAGAAGGTGAAACAGCTGGCCGCCGCCGAGGGAAGCATGGATTCCGCCGCGGTTCACAAGGTCGGCATCCTCGGCGCCCTGACCCTTTACCTCGACTTCGTCAACCTCTTCCTCCACATCCTCCGCTTCTTCGGCCGCAGGCGCTGATCTGAGAGGTGGAGATGTCGAAAGGAGAAACATGAGGAATCTGCTTGAATTGGCTTTGGTGCTTGTCGCGCTGACTGCGGACGCAGGTGAGCCATCGGTGTCAATCGCAGCGCGGCGCGAGCGGAACGAGGCGCTTTCTGCCGCGTTCTCCGCCTCGTGCGCCGAGGTGCGGATTTGGTTTCGAATGAACGAAGACGGCGAACCGCCGGAATTCGAGGTGCGCTATCTGTGCCCGAACTGTAATTCATACCACGGGCGCTCGGCCGAGTCGTACCTGAAGGAGGAGCGCCCGTATGAGGGCGCGGCGTTTGCGATTGCGGCAGATCGCTTTCTCGTCCAGGACCAGCGGCTTCTCGTGAAATGGATTGATCGACTGGAAATTGTCTTCGGCGGCGAAACCTATCCGGCGAAGGCGGTGCTCCGCTACCCTGATGCCGAGGCGCTGGAACTGCGGACGGAGCGTCCCGTCGCTGGCGTGAAGCCGCTCGTCTTTTCGGATCGTCTGGACTTCATGGCGGATGATCAAGGTGTCTTCTTCTTCAGCACCCGGGAGGACGGGCTTTCCGTCTGCGGCATGAAGGGGAATCCCGCCGCTGACTTCAATCACTACGCGGACGTCGGCAAGGACATTGCCAAATCCATAGGCAACGCTATCGCCGTAAACGCCTCCAACGAGGCGGTCACGGTGTCGTTTCGCGGCCGGCTCGTCGTCGGCAGCGATACGTTCGCGCCGCCGTCGGCATGGCGGTCGGAGCCGGTGGAGGCTTTCGACGCGCGCCGGCAGAATGATGAGGCGCGATTCCTGAAAAGCTGCGTGCCGCTCTACCTGCACCTGGACGACGAGGAGAACCGCAAGGACGGCTACAGCCGCCGTTACAGCGGCTATCGCAGCGCCTCGGAGTCAACCGACCTCGATTTCGTCGGTCTGGCGCTTGCCGACGGCGAGGTGCTTGCGCCGCTGAACCTGGATGCGAGCAAGATGAGCGAAATCGACCGCATTGAGGCTCGCTTCGCTGACGGGCGTAAACTGCCGATGGAGTTCGTCGGCGCGTTCGCCGATTCGGCGCTTGCGATCTTCCGCTTCGCAGACGGCCGGACGCCGGCGGACGTCGAGCCGATTCGACTGGACTTAAAGCGGCCGGTCGAACGTTTCCTCGAACATGCGTTGCTGGCGCGGGCTCGGAATTTCAACGGTCGGATCAGACCCGTCATCGGCGACCAGCTGATCGAGGCGTTCCGCACCGGACGCGGAGGGGAAACCCTGCCGGCGGTCGACGGAATCTGGAGGAGCCGCAGCGGCGAGGTCAATGCGCTCGTCTTCGGCGACGGCTCGATCGGAGGCGTTGTCGCCGATCGGCGAGTAGGAAGGAGCAGGTACTCGAGCGACAGCGAACTCGTGAGCGCGGCCAAACTGTCCGCGCTTCTGGGCGAACGGAACTTTGACCCGCAGTTCGCCATCCGCAAGGGCAAGGACCGCGTTCGTATCGCGTGGGCCGGTCTTGAGACGCAGCGGATGACTGATGAGCTGGCGAGGGAGAAGAAGGCGACCGCGCTGCTGGCGGTGGCTGGGTCGCGCGGCGCTCTGGTGACGCGGGTCTGGCCGGGAACGCCGGCGGCGAAGGCTGGATTCGCCGAGGGTGACATTCTCCTGAACGCGCGCCTTGAGAAGTCGCACAATACCGTTGACCTTGAGGATGGGGATTCCGTCGATGGATTCGACTGGGGAGGGTTCTTCGGCATGATGGAGAACTTGGACGCCGATTTCGACTTTGGTTCGCCGTGGCCGAATGTCGAGGGGGGAATCAACCGTGCCTTCACCCGCTTCGGCATTGGCAAGAAGGTCGTCGTTGCCTATGTGCGCAACGGCATGCGCATGGAGGCGGAGCTGACGCTCGAACAGGCGCCGGTTCACTACCAGACCGCGAAGCGCATCAAGAATAAGAACCTCGGGATCATCGTCTCGGACATGACTTTCGAGGTGCGCGGCTACTTCAAGTTCGACGAGACCGCTCCGGGAGTGGTGGTAGTGAAGGTCCAGCCTGGCAATCCAGCGGCGATCGGCGGACTTCGCCCCCTCGAAATCATCACCCATGTCAACAACGAACCAGTCACTTCCGCGAAGGACTTCGCGCACAAGGTGAAGGGCAAGACGGATCTCACGTTCGCCGTGCGGCGTCTCGCCGCGACACGCATCGTTCGCATTGAGCTGAAGGGGGAGAAGAATGAGAAATGACCTTGACGACCTGAAGACGCTGGGCAAGACCGTCCGCGTGCCGATGGAATACAATCCGGCGGTACTGGACGCGTTCGCGAACAAGCATCCGGAGCGCGACTACTGGGTGACCTTCACCGCGCCGGAGTTCACGACGCTTTGCCCGAAGACCGGACAGCCGGACTTCGCGACGCTGACGATCCGCTACATCCCGGCGAAGAAGCTCGTCGAGTCGAAGTCGCTCAAGCTCTACCTCTTCGGCTTCCGCAACCACGGCGATTTCCACGAGGACGTCATCAACATCATCTACGATGACCTCGTGAAGCTGCTGAAGCCGAAGTACATGGAAGTCTACGGCAAGTTCGCCGCGCGCGGCGGAATCTCGATCGACCCGTTCGTCAACGGCGGCGTCGGGGCGAAATACAAGTCCCTCGCCTCTGCACGTTTTTCTTCTTGGCAGGGCGTAAGAGATTGATAGTCCTTCATTCCACTTTCACCTTCACCTTCCACCATGAACTTTTGGGGTGTCACCGGGACTAACGGCAAGACCACGACGACATGGATTGCCGCGGAATTCATCAACGCGGACCCGTCCCGCAAGTGCGGGTACGTGACGACCGTCGAGGTCAACACGGGAACGCGGCGGTTCTATACTGGCTATACGACGCCGCCGCTCGTCCAACTGAAGGAGATCTTCGCCGAGATGGAGGCGAACGGCTGCACGGACTGCGTGATGGAAGTCTCGTCCCACGCGATCCATCAGCACCGCACGGGCGATACCGTCTTTTCGGGCGGCGTCTTCACCAATCTCTCCGAAGACCATCTCGACTACCACAAGACGATGGCGGCGTACTTCGACGTGAAGCTCGACTTCGCGCGGCAGATCGCCGCGGCGCATCCGACCACGCCGGACATGGGCCGCCGCGACCTGCCACCGTACGTCGTCTGCCTTGACGGCGTCTACGGACGCGAAATGTTCAACGCCGTCGGCAACCTGGCGGTCAACGTGATCGGGGTGTCGGCGAAGAAGGTGGAGGGGAAAGGTGGAGGAGGACGGCGGAATTTTGACCTTTCCGAGTTGAAGCTCGCAGGCGATTACAACAAGTCCAATGTCCTTTGCGCCGCTGCGCTCGCGGAGGCGGCGGGTGTTTCGCACGATGCGATCCAGGCGGTCATTCCGACGCTGAAGCCGCGCTGGGGAAGGCTGGAAGAAGTAAAAAGCGAAAAAGTAAAATGCCGGGTGTTTGTAGACTTCGCCCATACGCCCGACGGACTTGAAAAAGTGCTGACCGCCGTCCGCGGCGAAATGCATTCCAAACCGCTCAAACTTCTCAAACCCCTCAAACCTTCCCTCTGGATTGTTTTCGGCGCGGGCGGAGACCGGGATCCGATGAAGCGACCGCTGATGGGCGCGGCGTGTGCGAAGCTTGCAGACCGGCTTGTCGTCACGAGCGACAATCCGCGCAGCGAAGACCCCGTGAAGATCATCGAGGCGATCCGCGAAGGAGTGAGGTCCGTCGACCGGTCGGCCTTCGGCCTTTCGCCGTCCGACTTCCTTTTCGTCGAGCCCGACCGGGCCAAGGCGATAGCCCTGGCGCTTTCGTCGGCTGGCGAAGGTGATGTCGTCGTCATCGCTGGGAAGGGGCACGAGACCACTCAGGAGATCGCCGGCGTGAAGTATCCCTTCGACGACCGCGAGGTCGTGCGACGTTTTTTGAGATGAGCGCACAGGATGTGATTATGGGTTCGCGCGTGGCGCATGTGCGTGAACTGAAGGCCGAGGTGTCCAGCCTGAGGAAGGAGAACGACGGCCTCCGCCGTGAGAACGCCGAACTGAGGGCGCACTTCGACCTTGCCGTGGCGGCGGCTCGCGATTTAGATGGACTTCCGCCTGAAGGGCGGCTGCATATCTGGGACGGATGGAATTTGATTCTCGGAGCCGATCGCGATGCCCGAGATCGGGAAGATCTGGTCGAACAGGCGAAGAATCATCTGCGCAGAAGTCCGAGTGATAGGGTATGGATCGTCCTGGACGGTCCGCATGAGTCGTCAGTCGAGCTGGAGGGAGGAAGGCTGCGTATCAGTTATACGGGCGGGACGGGGCTTCATCGCGCGGATCGGTTGATTTGCGACTTCGTACGTATGTCCAAACTGTGCGGTTTGCACGAGCGCATCATCGTCCGTACGCACGACAGGGATTTTCTCAGACAATTGAAGAATTTCGGCCTTCAAAATATGATATAATACTTGAATAGTCTTGTCAGTCGGAGGACTGATGGGGTGTTTTGTATTTGGGAGAACGAGAGTGATGTTTGGCAAGAAAAAGCAAGAAGAAGCGCAAAAGGAAGAAATTGAGACCCCGGTTGCGGAGTCTGCGGCTGCGGTTGCGGAGCCTGCGGCCGATGGGGCGTCGGCTGCTGAGGCGAATGCTGCCGAGGATGAGGTGTCAGCTGCTGTTGAGACAGATGGCGAACCGTCTGCCGGCGATGCGGACGGCGAGATGCCGGTCGCGGCTTCTGACGATGCCGTGAAGTCATCTGAGGCAGCGGAGAAACCGACCGAGCCGGAGAAGCCGACCGAACCGGACTGGAAGAAGCTCTATGCGCTCACGCTGGCTGATTTCGACAATTACAAGAAGCGCGCCGCGCGTGACCGCGAGGACGTCTATCGCTATGCCGAGTCCGACATCCTCAAGGACGTGCTGCCGACGGTGGACAATCTCGCGCTTGCGCTCGCGAGCGCGAAGGACAAGGAGAGCGACTTCGTGAAGGGCGTCCGGCTCGTCTACGACTCACTGCTGAAGGCGCTCAAGGATCACGGCGCCGAGCCGTTCGATTCAGTCGGCAAGGAGCTGGACACGGAGAAGATGGAGGCGATCGCCACTCTGCCTTCCCCCGATTTCGAGGAGGGCAAGGTCTCGATCGAGTCCAAGCGCGGCTGGATGCTGAAGGACAAGGTCCTGCGCGTCGCCCAGGTCGTTGTTTCTTCGGGAAAGCAAGGTTAACCAAAACTCATTTGCCATGGCACAGAAAAGGGATTATTACGAAGTGCTCGGCGTCGCGAAGACGGCGACGGCCGACGAGATCAAGTCCGCCTATCGCAAACTGGCGATGAAGTACCATCCCGACCGGAATCCGGGGGACAAGGCGGCCGAGGAGAAGTTCAAGGAGGCTGCCGAGGCCTACGACGTTCTGCACGATCCGGAGAAACGTCAGCGCTACGACCAGTTCGGCCATGCCGGCGTGGACGGTCAGGGCTTCGGCGGAGGTGCCGGCGGCATGAATATGGACGACATCTTCTCCATGTTCGGAGACATCTTCGGCGGCCGCGGCGGAGGCGGCGGATTCGGCGGTTTCGAGGATCTCTTCGGGGGAGGACGTAGGTCTCGCCGATCCGCCGACCCGAACGCGCCGAAGAACGGGGATGACATGACGTTCCGCCTGGACATCGAGTTCGACGAAGCGCTGTTTGGCAGCGAGCGCGAGATCGACCTGTCCGTCCCCGGTTCTTGCGCCGAGTGCGGCGGCACTGGCGCGGCGCCGGGGTCGCAGCGCACGACATGCCGGATGTGCGGCGGTTCTGGCGTGGTGATCGGCGGCGGCGGCTTCTTCCAGGTGCGCCAGACTTGCCCGACCTGCGGCGGAGAAGGCACGGTCATCGAACGGCCGTGCCGCAAGTGCCGCGGGGCGGGTCTGGTGTCGACTCAGCAGCACATCTCGCTAAAGATTCCGGCTGGAGTGGACAACGGCTCGCGGCTCCGGCTGGCGGGCAAGGGCGCTGGGGGGCTTCGCGGCGGTGCGGCAGGAGACCTCTATGTGCTGCTCGGAGTCCGTCCCAGCGACATCTTCGAGCGTGACGGACTGGATCTCGGAGTCGACATTCCGGTTTCGCCGATTCTCGCCGCGCTCGGCGGCACGGTGATGGTGCCGACGCCTGACGGCGAGGCGCAGGTCAAGATTCCGGCCGGTACGCCGAACGGCAAGGTCTTCCGCCTTCGCGGAAAGGGCGTGCCGAATCTTCGCGGCGGTTCGCCTGGCGATCTTGCCGCGCGCATCGTCTTCGAGGTTCCGGTGGATCTCGACAGCCGCCAGCGGGAGGCGCTTGAGGAATTTCAGCGCGCATCTAGCGCCCGCACCTATCCGGAGGCGCAGACGTTCATGAACCGGACGCGGGTCTTCTTCGCGCACCGTGACAAGCTGCGGAGGTGACGGGCCGGCGGTCGGATGGCTTACGCACCTGTGGTGGAATGGCAGACACGCTGGATTTAGGTTCCAGTGCCGCGAGGCGTGAGGGTTCAAGTCCCTCCAGGTGCACTTGATTACAAGGAATCTTGAGAGAGGTAAAGAAGGGGGCAATATGAAGGACAAGTTTTTTACGCGACTCGACTGGGCGGCGTTTTGGACGGCGACCCTGGTGACTTTCATTGTCTATTTCCTCACCCTCGGCCCGTCCGTGGGCCTTGAGGATTCGGGAGAACTGGCGACCGCGGCGGCCAATCTCGGCGTACCGCATCCCCCGGGGTATCCGTTCTGGACGTTCTGCTCGTGGCTCTTCTGCAAGGCGTTCTCGTGGGTCACCTACATGGGCCATCCGACGCCCGCATGGGCGGTGAGCCTCTGCTCGGCGGTCTTCGGCGCGTTCGCCGCCGGCTGTACGGCGATGCTGATCTGCCGGAGCTCCCATGACTTCGTGGGCGGAACGGACGAGGACTCTGGCGGCCCCGAACCCCTGCCCAAGGATGGAGTCAACGGCCTCCTCTGCTTCGGCGGCGGCGTGGGCGGCGCGCTCACTTTCGCCTTTTCGCCGGTCGAGTGGTCGCAGTCGACCATCGTCGAGATCTATTCCCTGAACGCGCTCTTCTTG
>JAZQPI010000013.1:0-8453 GCA_045628545.1 Kiritimatiellia bacterium | reverse complement strand
CTGACGAAAAGGACATCAACGACATCAAGAAGAAGATGGCTCCTACGGGTGTCGTGACGACGATCGTCGACGTGACGAAGGAAATGGCCGACATCTGCTTCGAGACGGTCAAGTGCCAGGCGATGTACGACGGGGGGTACTGGAATTCGACCGGCATTGCCCGCGCGGTGGCGGTGCAGAAGCTCCTGCCCGCGATGAAGAAGGCGGGCTGCACGGTGCTCGTCCACGGCGCGACCGGCCGCGGCAACGACCAGATGCGCTTCGAGCGCTACACGAACGTCCTCGCGCCGTCCTTCGGCGTCTACGCGCCTTGGCGCGACGCGGACCTCCTCAAGCTCTTCCCCGGCCGCACGCAGATGGTCGAGTTCCTCGCCAAGCGCGGCATCGTCGCCTTCGTCGGGACGAAGAAGAAGTATTCGACGGACGCGAACCTCGCCGGTCTCTCGCACGAGGCCGAAGACCTCGAGTCGATGGAGACGTCGATGCGCATCGTCAAGCCCACGATGGGCGTGTGGCCCGAGAAGGCGCCGAACAAGGTCGAGAAGATCACGCTCAAGTTCGAGAAAGGCCGCTGCGTCGCGATCAACGGCAAGAAGCTTTCGCCGCTCGAAGTGATGCTCGCGGTCAACAAGATCGGCGGCCGCAACGGCATCGGCATGAAGCACGCGCTCGAAAACCGCATCATCGGCACCAAGAGCCGCGGCGTCTACGAGGCCCCGGGCATGGAGGTCCTCTCGTGGGGCCTTAAGTACATCTACGAAGGGGTGATGGACCGCCGCTCGACGAAGATGTTCATGGAGCTGTCGAAGTTCGTCAGCGACCAGATCTACGACGGGCGCTGGTTCGATCCCGCGACGCAGGCCGCGCGCGCCGCGATCCAGGTCTGGGCCGACAAGGCGACGGCCGAAGTCTCGCTCGGACTCTACAAGGGCAACATCTTCTTCGAGTCCCTCAAGGGTCTCAAGGCCACGATCTACAACGAGGCCGACAGCTCGATGGAGGCGTCGAACGGACTCAACCCGCACAGCTCGCAGGGCTTCGCGGAGATCCAGTCCGTCGAGGCGAAGATGCTCGCGAAGGCTGGGCAGATCCGCGCCTAAAGGTGCGGTGCCGGAGGCGCAACCCCGTCCGCGCAAGCGACGGGCTTGCGCCTTTCTTAATTTTGGTTGGCTAAGGGAGGAGTGCCATGAAGTTCTTTTCGCGTCTGCCCGTGTGGGCGATTTCTCTGCTGGCGGCAATTCTCGGACTGCCGCTGGTGTCGGACCGGCTCGTGCCCGGTCCCGAACTCCACTGGACGGCGGAATGGCTGGGTCTGAGCACGGACCCCAGCCGCTTCTTCTCGCTCTGGGGGGCGTTCGTAAGCGGAATCGGACGCGATCTGCGCGCTATCAGCGGACTTTCCCTGGCCGCGGCCGTCATTGACGTGGCGCTGGTCGCCCTGGCCCTTCGCTTCGTCTTCGCGGCGGTGCGCCGGCACTCGGGGACGAAAGCGCCGTCGTGGACCGACGACCTTTCCACGCTGCTGGCCGCCATGGCCTTCTTCTACGCGCCGGGCTTTCTCTTCGCGGCGACGCATCCGTCGCCGCTGATGGTCGAGCTCGTTCCGATCCTGGCCGCCTTTGCGCTGGCCGTCTGCGGAGCGCTGCGGGTGCGGCGTTCCGCACCGCCGGACGCGGACAAGCGCATGGTGCGCATCGGCTGGCGGCTGGACGCGCCCGGCTGGGCCGCAGTCGCCGGCGCACTGGTGCTTTTCGCTTTCGCGGCCTATGAACTTGGAGCCGGCTGGGGGGCCTTCCTGGGCCTGCTGCTGCTGCCGCTCGGCACGTGGCTTCTCTGCGGACTCGTGCCGGCGCTGGCCGTCGCCTGGGGCTTGCGCCGCGGCTGGCTGAACGGGAGCCCCGTCCGCCTGATCGTGTTCACGGTCTGGGGCGTGGGAGTGGCCGCGCTGGCGTTCTCCAACTACGCGTCGGGACGCCTGGAGCGCGGAGAGCTCTCGGAGGCCATCGTTTCGCGCATCGCCGCCGGAGCGCAAAGCCGGGTGGCGGTCGCGTTGGACGGCAAGCTGGACGACCTGCTGGCCTTCAGACTGCCGGACGACGTTCGCCGCATCGACCTGAGCCGCAGTCACGACCCCGCGTATGCGGCAGATTTCGCGGCCTGGGCGGAGCAGACGCTGCCGTCGATCACGACGAACCGCGTCGACGACCTCATCTTCGCCGCCTACCTCGGGCCGACCGTCCTTCTCGACATCTGGACGCGGCGGAATCGCAACGAAATGGAGGCGGCAATCCTGACGCCCCTTTGCTACCTCCCGTCCGAGGAGGTCTGGAACGCCTCCGTCGCCGATCTCGAACGCATGGGGGCTAACGATTCGCTGGCGGCCTTCTGGCGCAAGACCCTTGCCGTTTGCGGAAACGGCATCGGCGTGAGGCTGCTTTCGGAAAACGCCGATGGTCGGGCCTGGCGGGTGCTGCGCAAGGCGCAGCGGATCGATCCGAAGAACGGCGCCGTGCTGGCCAACCTCTACGGAATGCTGCAGCGGGGCTACGCGGCGCCTAAGGACGAGGCGCAGGCGGTTCGGGACGCCTTCCGCGACTTCGGAACCGAAAAGCAGTCGCTTGCGCGGATCGGAATGTCCATTGCGACTGGCGGCGGCGTGTATCGCAGCGCGGAAGAACGCGAAAAACGCGAAGAGGTGGAGCGCCAGGTGGGCGAGAAGCTGATGCGCAGCCCGGAAGTCAGGCGGCTCTTCGAGGCCCTGGTGCAGAATCGGCGGGACGTCAAGGCCCTGGTGGACGCTCGGCAGGTGATCGCCAAGACGATCGGGAACGGCGTTCCGATTCCGGTTCTCCTGAGCAGCGTGCTGATGTCGATGGAGTTTATCTGCGGCGAGAAGAACCTCGCCGAGCGCGATGCGCGGATGATTCTGAGCCGCGATCTCGACGATCCGGGCGCGAATGCCGTCATGGGGTCGATCTGCGGCATCCGCGGCGACCACCGGGGCGCGGAACGCCATCTCCGCCGCTCGCTCCGCAGCGGAAAAGCGCCGGTCGCGGCAAAGCACGACCTGGCGACGTCTTTGC
The DNA here is from genome assembly GCA_045628545.1 of Kiritimatiellia bacterium. GTDB lineage: Bacteria > Verrucomicrobiota > Kiritimatiellia > RFP12 > UBA1067 > UBA1067. Next base: position 5,370 of record JAZQPI010000013.1, on the reverse strand, counting down.
TGGCGCAAGGCCGCGCCGCGGAGGCCGAACCGTTCGCCCGCGAGGCCGTCAAGATCGCGCCTAACGTCTGGCTTTTCCATGAAACGCTGGCGGAAGTCCTCAAGGAGCTCGGGAAAACCGAGGAGGCGGAGCGCGAGCGCGCCGAGTCCGAACGACTGAAGGCTGCTCATCAGCCCGAGAAGCAGCCGGAAGCGGCGTCTTCGGCAAAGACGAATGCCGTTCCCGCAAAAGCCGCCGCGACCGACGACCAGCCGGCCAAGGAGGCGAAGTGAGCGTGAAACTTGTGATCGGCGCCGTAGCGGCGATTGCCGGAATCGAAGTGGCGATCGAACTGTTCCGCCTCTGGCGCACGATGCGGCGGCAGAAGTCCATGGCTGCCGCACTGGCGGCCGCCCATGCGGCGGCGGAGAAGAAAACCGCCGCAGCGGCAGCTCCGTCCGGGCAAACGGCCGAGGTCCAGTCCGCTGCCCCCGCAGCCGCCCCCGCAGCCGCCCCCGCTGCTGTCCCCGCTGCCGTCCCTGCGGCAGCTCCCGCTCCGGCGGAACCGGCCAAGCACGTTCATCGGCAGCGCACGGTAGTTCTGCCCGAACGGATGCCCGAGCCGCCGCCACCGCCGCCGGAAGAGGTCGACGAGAACGCGCCCGATGCCGAACAGCTGTGGCAACGGGCGCAGTCGGTCGCGCGACACTTCGAAGGGGACCCCGCCAATAATCGGCAGTACCTCTGGCTGGTGGGCGAAGCGGCTCGTCACGGACATGTCGAGGCGATGGTCAAGCTGGGCGAAATCGCCTTCCAGCGCGGAGCGCTGGTCGAGTCGTACTACTGGAACGTGCTGGCGGAAATGAACGGCGTGCGCGGCGTGAGCGTCGCGCTGCAGCGCATCAAGGGCCAGTGGCTGGCGGCAGGCTGTCCTAACGAGCTTGAGAACGTCTACGACGGCTTTTCGGCGCGGCAAGGAGACTTTGCCCGCGCCGTGCTCGGACTGCGCAGCGCGGTCAACGCCCCCATCGCCCGTCGCGTGCTGAACGATCTCGCCGCGGCAGGCAGTCCCGAAGCCCGTCAGTTCCTCGCCAAGGGCCGCTGACAGGGGAGCCGTGTGCTTTTGCGCTGCTCAAAGAAAGCTGTCTGTCGTACCGTCAATGCGTGGCTTGATTTGCTCGTCGTTGCAGCATTTCGTCGTTCAGCCGAACGCTTGGCCGTTCGACGGACATCTCGACAGGGCGGATGCGCAGATAGCGGTCATTGAAGTCGCAGGAGCGGACGTGCGAATGACATCCGGCGTGCAGAAGCATCCAGACTCGCCCCTTCGCCTCCACGAAGGAACAGTGCCCGGGGCCGTAGCACCCCCGCTCCGATTCGCAGACGACGCCGGTCTTCCGCCAGGATGACGGCTTCAGATAGTCCGCGCCCTCGCAGACGGCGTGTCCGATGCAGTAGTCGTCGCTGCCTGCGGGATTCGCGCTGTAGAAAAGGTGCCTTGTGCCAGTGGCCGGATCGTCCAGCACCGCTGGGCCTTCGATGACCGGACGTCCGTAGTTGAACCAGTTTCCCCGCCGCTCCCAGGGTTCGGTCGCCCGCAACAGGCACACCGGCTCGCCGTCCAGCCGCGTGGGCGAGGACATGCGCGAGATCCAGAGGGCGAGTCCGTCGTCCTCCCGGTCGTCCGCCCAGATGAAGTAGAGCTGACCGTCCGTTCCTCGAAAGACCGTCCCGTCCTCGCCCCATTTGCCGCCGGACGTCAGAACGCCGGCGAAGGACAGCTTGAAGTCGTCCGCCATCGGGTCCTCCGCGCCCGGCGGACCCGCCAGCGCCACCATCTGCCGGTTCTTCACGTTGGCCGGAGACGTTCCGCAGACATAGACGAACCAGCGGTTGTCGATCCAGAACATTTCAGGAGCCCACAGCGAGTGGGTGAACGGTTCGCCGTCCGAGGCGAAGATTTCGCGCGTCGTCGCGGAAGACTCCGTCCAGCGACGCGCCACCTCCTGTCGGTCGGGGAATCCGAGAAGGCGCGTTACGCCGACCGCATTCGGCCGACGACGGCCTTCCGCGTCGCGGAAACACACCCGCAGCAGGTAGTACTCGTTGGTTCGCGCGCCGACGCCGCGGGCGACGAACGGATCCGGCACCGCGATTCGAGCGTCCGTCTCTGCCATGGAATTCGTCTCTTCGCTACGGACATTGGCTGTCGAGCACAGGAACATAAGTGCGCAAAGGGCAATCATATTCGGCGATGCATTCGATCGGCATTTTCTAGGTATCGTTTCCATATTTGGATTATAGCAAAAATTACCATTTCCGCACAGTGTCCGCCTTGTCGCACTCGTCGCGCTACTTGGAAAAACGCACTTAGGTGAGAAGGTTGGTTGGGGAAATTATGGTATAATCATAGTCATGAGCATTTGACGTGCCGTCTGCAAACCTCTATTTTCAAAACAAAATGATTGCACCTGAAACAATTGAAAAGATCAGATCCCTGATGACCGAGGCGTCCGTCTATGAGGACGACCTTGAAGAGAGCTTCATCATGGGCGGCGGACCGGGAGGGCAGAAGACGAACAAGACGTCGAACGTCGTGCGACTTTTCCACGAGCCGAGCGGGGTGTCGGTGAAGGTTGGCGAAAGCCGCAGCCGCGAGGACAACCGCTGGCTGGCGCGGCGGATGCTTGCGGAGACGATTCTCGACAACGAGCGTCGGCGCAAGTCGGCCGCGCGGCAGAAGGCGGAGAAGATTCGTCGGCAGAAGCGCCGCCGCTCCCGTCGTCAGAAGCAGAAGATGCTCGCCGACAAGCACGCCCGTTCCGAGATCAAGCAGCTGCGGCGCAAGGTCGAACAGGATGGTGGCGCTGACATCTGAAGAGACCGCCGTGGTGTGCCGAACTGGCCGCACCGGCGCACCGGCCTGTCGGTAATTTTGGTGCGCACGGGATTGCCGTTTTTTGGTATAATATCCAGCCAATGAAAGCGGGATCGTAGCTCAACTGGACAGAGCGCGAGTTTCCTAAACTTGAGGTTGGGAGTTCGATTCTCCCCGGTCCCACCATCCTTTTCGGGAGGTCGCATGAAAATCTTCAGGGAGCCGAGAAAACTTCAGAAGTGGGCGCTCGCCCAGCGGATCGCAGGACGCCGAATCGCCCTGGTGCCCACCATGGGCTACCTGCACGATGGCCACCTCTCCCTCATTGCCAAAGCGAAGGCCAAGGGCGCGGACGAAATCGTCGTCAGCGTGTTCGTCAATCCCGTTCAGTTCTGTCCGGGCGAGGACTACGAGAAGTATCCTCGCGACGAGAAGGCCGATCTGGCGAAGTGCCGCGCCGCCGGCGCGACGGCAATTTTCTTCCCGACCCCCGCGAACATGTATCTTGACCGTCATTCGGTCTACGTGTGCGAAGAGGATCTTTCGAAGGGACTCTGCGGGGCGCGGCGGCCGGGGCATTTCCGCGGCGTCTGCACGGTCGTGGCCAAGCTTTTCAACCTGGCGTATCCGAACTTCGCGGTCTTCGGTCAGAAGGACTACCAGCAGGCGCAGATCATCAAGCGGATGGTGCGCGATCTCAATTTCGACCTTGAAATCTGCGTGGCGCCGATCGTCCGCGAGGCGAGCGGCCTGGCGCGCTCCTCCCGCAACACCTATTTGAGCGAAGACGAACGGACGCGGGCACTGGCGATTTCGGGCGGACTTCGGGCGCTTAAGGCCAATCCTTCGTCCGCGGCGCTCCGCAAGTTGCGTCGGGACCTCGAAAAGGCCGGTCTCAAGGTTGACTATGTCGAGGCGGTCGACGCGCAGACGCTGGAGCCGACGAAGAAGCTCGGCAAGGGCGTTTGCGTCCTCGTCGCCGCCTATGACGGCAAGACGCGGCTGATTGACAATATCCTGCTCTGATTCGTCTACCTCTGGATGAGCTGAAGCCGCCGCGTTCCCGAGCGTGTAAACATAACCTTACACTTTTGATAACAGGGAAAATTGCCCTGTCGATTTTCTCCTTGCCTTTCTGCTTTTGCGCGTGATATAATAGTCATATGACCATTAAAAAACAGAATGCACAGGCTCCCGCCGCGGGCGGTGCGGCCATTTCCGACCGGTTCAGGCTGAACGACGCGGGCTCTTCTTCGGAAGGCTCCGCGGCGATGGTGAGCAAAAAGGCCGCAGGCGTGGCGCTGATCTTCGGTTTGATCGCGCTGCATGTCATGGCCCTTTTGACTTACATGCTTTTCCGTCATTGGGAATTCCTGATGCCGGCTTAGGCGGAGGCTGAGCCATGAAGGACGTGATGACTTCCTCGCGGGCCAAAGCCGCGGTGCGTCTTGCGTTGGACGAAGATCTGGCGGATGCCGCCGATGCGCGTCGCACCCAGTGGTGCGACGCGACTTCCGAAGCGCTGGTCGATCCCAAGGCGGTGGCGGAAGGCGAGATCTACGCCAAGGGCGCGGGGTGCGTCGTGGCCGGCGCGACCGTGGCGCGGGCGGTGATGAAGGCGGTCGATCCGCGGATCAAGGTGACGATTCTCAGGCCCGACGGCACGGCCGTCAAGCCGGGGGAGCCGATTCTCGTCTTCCGCGGCAAGGCGCGCTCCATCCTCGCGGCGGAACGCACGGCGCTCAATTTCATGCAGCGCATGTGCGCGACGGCGACGCTGGCGCGGCGCTTCGTCGAGGCGACGCGGCGCTACGGCACGCTCATCCTCGACACGCGCAAGACGACGCCCGGGCTGCGCGTCTTCGAGAAATACGCGGTGACCTGCGGCGGCGGCACGAACCACCGCATGGGGATGTACGACCGCGTGCTGATGAAGGACAACCACCGCCGCCTTTGGAAGGACGGGGATCCCGACGAACTCGATCAGGCGGTCATTGCCGCCCGGAAGCGATTTCCGAAGCTTGCCGTCGAAGTTGAGGTCGAGAGCCTGCGGGAGTGCGCCTCCGCCCTGAAGGCGAAGCCGGAGTGGATCATGCTCGACAACATGAGCTGTGCCGACATGAGGAAGTGCGTGAAGATGTGCCGCGGCAAGGTGAAGACGGAAGCGTCCGGCGGCATCACGCTGGAGCGCGCGAAGGAAGTCGCCGCAACGGGCGTCACCGCGATTTCGCTCGGGTGCCTGACGCACTCGGCCGGTTCGATCGACTTATCCCTGGAATGGGTTGTTAGTGCCTAGTGCTTAGTGCCTCGTGCGAAGAAAGGAAAACAGGATGAACATGAAGATGGGGTTTGCGGCGGCTGCTGCGGGTTTGGCGGTGGCGGGATGCTGTTGCTTCTGCGGAGCCGATTACGCGGAGACGATTGACGAAGGATTCGTCTCGCTCTTCAACGGAAAGGACCTCTCGGGCTGGTACGGCTCGCAGAAGTACGGCGTTGAGACGATCGAGGTGAAG
>JAZQPI010000012.1:0-61824 GCA_045628545.1 Kiritimatiellia bacterium | reverse complement strand
GCCGTCTGCACCCGAAGTCGGGCATTTGTCCGCCTAAGGTGTGGGTGGTGATTGGGATGAAGTCGTAACAAGGTAACCGTTGGGGAACCAGCGGTTGGATCACCTCCTTTCTAAGGAGACATCCTCCGGCGCCTTCGGGCGGAGGAGGAGAAGGTGAAGACGTCCGCGCAAGCGGATGGTTATCAACAAAGTTCCGCGCAAACGTCTCTGTTCTCTCATGCATCCGGACCGGCCAAGGCGCGCAGTCCCTCAAGGACCGCGCGCCTTTCGCACAAAAATCCCCATTGCCACTTGTCAATTCGTCTGAAATTTGGTAAACTTTACGGTATGTTAGCGTGAGTTAAATCACATGGATTGGGATTGATTCTTGAGGATGGGTTGAAAGGTCAAATGACGCTTGCAGACATGAAGAGCGGCGAGTTCGCCGAGATCGTCGGATATACGCTCGGGAACGCCGCCTATCGGGCGAAGCTGCTGGCCCTCGGACTGATCCGCGGCACGCAGCTCAAGGTCATTAACGTCGCGCCGCTCGGGGATCCGTTCGAGATCGCCGTTCGCGGCTACCACCTTTCGCTGCGGAAGGACGAGGTCGGCGTCATCAAGGTCCGCCGGCTGGCGGTGAGCGAAGTCGCCTGAAGGGCGGGGCGCGGACATGGCGGCGGCGAAACTCAGGACCATCGGGCTGATCGGCAATCCGAATTGCGGCAAGACGACGCTTTTCAACGCGCTGACCGGCTCGAAGCAGCACATCGGCAACTGGCCGGGCGTGACCGTCGAGAAGAAGGAGGGCGGCGCGTGTCTGAGCGGCGTCGGCCCCGTCAAGATCGTCGACCTGCCGGGAGTCTATTCGCTGACGGCCGCGAGCGAGGACGAGCGAGCCTCGCTGGAGTACGTCCTTTCGCACGAGGCCGACCTTTACGTCAACGTCCTCGACGCGACGACGCTCGAACGCAACCTCTATCTCACGCTCTTGATGTGCGAGCTGAAGGTGCCGATGGTGCTCGTGGTCACGATGATGGACATCGCGCGGCGGCGCAACATCGTCATCGAGCTCGACCATCTGGCCACGCATCTCGGCGTGCCCGTCATCGGCGTCAACGCGAACAACGCGAACGACCTCGCGCGGCTCCGCCGGGAGCTGGCGAAGGCGATTGAAGCGGCGAAGGTGCCGACCGTCCGGCTCGAATACGGCAACGAGCTCGAACAGGAGATCGACATCCTCTCGTCCTGCACGATCAAGACCGCAGCGGCGCTGAAGGTGAGTCCGCAATGGGTCGCGCTGAAGGCGCTCGAGGGCGATCCGCTCATCCGCCAGAAGCTCGAGGCCTATCACGATATGGCGCCGGAGGTGATCGACGGCGCGGTCGAGCGCGTCACGAAGGTTTTGGCGGATCCGCCGGACATCGAGCTCGCCGAGGCGCGCTATGGCATCATCGCCGGCCTCGCCCACGACGTCGTCCGCCGCACGCGCAGCAAGATCGACGTGAGCGAATGGATCGACCGGTTCGTCCTCAACCGGTTCCTCGGCATTCCGCTGTTCCTCGCGGTGATGGGGCTGGTGTTCTTCCTGGTCGAGTACGTGGGCGGCGGACTGACGGCGGCCTTCGAGGCGGCGGCGAGCCGGCTGTTCGTCGACTTGCCCGCGGCGGCGCTTCCGGCCGCGACGCCGGACTGGATCGTCTCGCTCGTGCCGACGGCCGTGGGCGGGGCGCTCACGGTGCTCGTCTCGTTCGTGCCCGTCGTCTTCTTCATGTTCCTCTGCCTGTCGGTGCTGGAGGATTCTGGCTACATGGCGCGCGCGGCGTTTCTGATGGACCGCTTCATGCGCTGGATGGGCCTGCCGGGCAAGAGCTTCGTGCCCATGCTCGTCGGCTTCGGCTGCTCGGTGCCGGCGATCCTGGCCACGCGCGCGCTGGAGTCGAAGCGCGACCGCTTCCTCACGATCTTCATGATTCCGTTCATGAGCTGCGGCGCGAAGCTGCCGGTCTACGCGGCGTTCGCCGCGGTGTTCGCCCCTGACGCGCCGTGGAAGATGATGACGGCGCTCTACCTCATCGGCATCGGCCTCGGGACGCTTTCGGGGCTCGTCCTCAAGCGGACGCTCTTCCGCGGCGAGCCGGCGCACTTCATCATGGAGCTGCCGCCGTACCATCTGCCGCGGCCGAAGCACATCCTGCTGCACACGTGGGAGCGTCTCTGGGGGTTCCTCTGGCGCGCGGGCAAGTTCATCGTCCCGATGATGCTCGTCCTCGGAGTCCTGAACACGGTCGAGGTGACGGGCGAAATCCGTCCGCCGCGCGACGGACGGTCCGAGCGGCAGGCGACGCTGCTGGAGGCCGTGGGCCAGCGGCTGACTCCCGTCTTCGCGCCGATCGGCGTGGAGGCGGACAACTGGCCGGCTTCCGTCGCCGTCTTCACGGGGCTGTTCGCGAAGGAGTCCGTGATCGGCACGATGAACGGACTTTACGCGCAGGACGGCGAGGCGAAGGACGTCTTCCGGCGGCATTTCCCTAAGGGGTTCCACCAGGTCTTCGCCTATCTGCTCTTCATTCTCCTCTACGTGCCGTGCATCGGCGCGACGGCCGTGGTGTTCAAGGAGGTTGGCCGGTTTTACGGGGCGGTCTTCGTCGCCTACCTGACGGCGCTCGGCTGGTCGGTCGCGACGGTCTATCACGCCGTCTTCGTTTCGGGGAGCGTTTTCTGGGGCGCGGTCGGCGCGGGCGTGGTCGCGGCGATGTACGGCGTGTTCTGGGTCTACGGCCGGCGGCATCGGGTGGACTGCGTATGAAGCGGAAGTACAAAGTCGTTATCGCGTATGACGGCACGGCCTACTCGGGCTGGCAGTACCAGGAGAACGCCCTCGGCATCCAGCAGGTCGTCGAAGAGGCGCTGCAGTATCTGGAAGGCGGGCCGGTCCGCGTCTTCGGCAGCTCGCGGACGGACGCTGGCGTCCACGCCAAGGGCTTCGTCGGCCACTTCCACCTGACGAAGCCGATTCCGCCGAAGAACCTCGTGCGGGCGATGAACTCGCGCCTGCCCGACGCGGTGCGCGTCCTGCGCGCGGCGTACGCGAAGGAGTCGTTCGACGCGCGGCTCTCGGCGAAGGGCAAGGAATACCGCTACCAGCTCTACCAGTCGGACATCCTCCCGCCCGACCTCGCGCCCTACTGGACGTTCTGCCACCGTCCGCTCGACCTCGCGGCGATGCGGGCGGCCGCGGCGCGGTTCGTCGGCCGCCACGACTTCGCGTCCTTCTCGGCGAATCCGAACCGCGAGCTGGAGACGACGGTGCGCACCATCTTCTCGTTCGACGTGCGCCGCAGCGGCCACCGCCACGTGTTCGTCGTGCGCGGCGACGGCTTCCTCTACAAGCAGGTCCGTTCGATGGTGGGCTTCCTGATCTCGGTCGGCAAGGGCAACGAACGTCCCGAGGCCGTGACCGAGCTCCTGGAGGCGCACGCGCCGCGCACGGCCCGCGTCGAAACCGCCCCCGCCCGCGGCCTTTTCCTCTGGAAAGTCTTCTACTGACGGCCGTGAGAAGGCGAAATTTGGTATAATGTTGGCGAATGAATGGAAACGGAGCGTACAGGCATGAGCATCGCACAGATTGGACGGTGGATTTTCGCGTTGACCTTGAGTCTGGCCTTTCACGGGCTGGTCGTGTTCGCCGTTGCCGGCGGCTGCACCTCGGCATCCGGACCGGAGTGCGCTAAGGCCGACGGGGCGGTGGCGGAGGACGCGCCCACGGCCGACTCGGGGTGCGCTGACGAGGTCTCGGGGACGAAGGCCGCCTCGACGGCTTCGGCCTCGACCCCCGGGAAGACCGTCTCGACGGTTCCTGCCTTGACTCCTGGGAAGTCCGCTGATGACGGCTGGATTGACTACAGGGTCCGCACCGGGGACACGCTCTCCGGCCTCGCCAAGCGGTACGGCGTGACCGCCCGCGAACTTGCCGAGCGCAACGGGACGGATCCGACGACCCTGGCGCGGCTGCGCATCGGCCAGGTCATCCGCGTCCCCGCTGCCGTATCCGCGACCTCCGACGCCGCGCCGACCGTGTCGAGACCGGTGCCATGAGGATTTCGCGCCGGAGTTGTCTGGCCTTTGCCGCAGGTGTTCTCCTTGCCTTGTCTGCATCGGCGGAGGTGACGGTCGTCAACGGCGTCCGCTATGTCTGCGAGGACGGAGTCTGCCGCCTGGCCGACGAGGATGCCGTTATGCCGGGCGAGGAAGCGGCAGGGGAGCCGTCCGCGGCAACCGGCGGACGACTCGGGCAGGGCTATATGGATGCCGACGAACTGCTGGGCTTTCTGGCGGGAGGGGAATCCGCCGCAGACGCGGAAATGCGGACCCTTTCGCTTGGGCTGGTCTTGCTGCTGGCGATTCTTGGCGGGCTGGCGATGAACCTCACGCCGTGCGTCTTGCCGCTCGTGCCGGTCAACCTGATGATCATCGGGCGTTCTGTCCGGCGCGGCGCCTGGTACGCGCTGGGAATCGCCATTGCCTACGGGACGCTCGGCCTGTTGGCGGCCGTGGGCGGTCTTGCGTTTGGCGTCGTGCAGTCCAGTCCCTGGTTTAACGCCGCGGTCGCGGCGGTCTTTGCCGCGCTTGCCCTGGCGTTGGCGGGAGTCTGGCGGATTGACTTCTCGCGCTTCCGTCCGAGGGGGGGCAATGCGGAGAGGCGGTTGTCGGACGGTTTCGCGTTCGTCTCCGGCGTCATGAGTGCCGTGTTGGCCGGGGCGTGCGTGGGGCCGATCCTAGTGTCCGTTCTGCTGTTGACGGCGGACCGCTTCGGACGGGGCGACTGGGCCGCGCTGGCCCTGCCGTTCGCCGTGGGCGTCGGCATGGCCCTCCCCTGGCCGCTGGTCGGCGCGGGTCTGCGCGTTCTGCCGCGTCCCGGAGCCTGGATGCGGTGGGTCAACCGAGCCTTTGCCGCGGTGGTGGCGGTGCTTGCGCTTTACTACGGTCGTCTGGCCGTTGTCGGATTTTCCGCTGGCGCAGGGGCCGGACGGCAGTCTGACGGCGTGCTGACGGCCGTCCCGAAGACGTTCGAGCGGACGCTTGCGGACGCTGCGCGTCCAGTCTTCGTCGACTGTTGGGCGAGCTGGTGCAAGAACTGTGCGGCGATGGATCGCGCGGCGTTTGCCGATCCGCGTGTGCGCAAAGTCCTGTCGGATTACACCGTCATCCGTCTGTGCGCCGAAGACCTCGGCGAATTGCGTGCGCTTCCCGGCTTCGGCGAGGTGCGCGGACTCCCGGCGTTCATGGTCATCGAATGAGACCGGCGTAATATGGATGCCGCTCATTCTCGCGTCAGACCTCGGCCTTGCCCACCCAAACCTCCACATGCGATTTTTTTGGGGGGTTGACTTTGACCGTAGAAATTTGATATACTGATAAGAATATTGCAAATAGCGCACAGTTAACAAAGTGGTTGCTTCCCACACTTCAGGTGCTATTGTGGTGTTTTATTGTCGTTTTTCGTTTTTTCATTCACTAAAGGGGTAAGCTAACAATGAGTGCAGAGCGCAAGGTGTTTGGCAGGCTTCAGGGCATGGCGGCGACTCCGCCGGACCTGATCGCGATTCAGACCAAGTCCTACGAAGACTTTCTTCAGGCGGACGTTCCGCCGCAGAAGCGCGAGGACAAGGGGCTTCAGGCCATTTTCAAGGAGATCTTCCCCGTTTCCTCTTTCGATGGCCGCTACAAGCTCGAGTTCATCGGCTACGAACTCGAGCCGCCCAAGAAGAGCTATCTCCAGGCGCTCATTGACGACGAGACGTACTGCAGGTCGCTTATGGCGACATTCCGCCTTTCTGGTGAGGAGAGCTCCCGGACTGAGACGGTGTTCCTCGGCGACATGCCGATCATGACGCCCGACGGAGCCTTTGTCATCAACGGCGCGGAGCGCGTGATCGTCTCGCAGCTGCACCGCAGCCCGGGCATCTCCACCGAGAAGTCCGAGCACGCGAACGGCCAGCCGCTCCTCTCCGTCCGCATCATCCCCGACCGCGGCAACTGGATCGAGGTGATGTTCGACACGAACGACATCATGTGGTGCTTCATGGACCAGCGCCGCCGCCGCCGGAAGTTCTACGCGACGACGCTGCTCCGGGCGTTCGGGTACGGCTCCGACGAGCAGCTGATGCAGCTGTTCTACGACTTCAAGACGCTGCCGACGAACAAGCGCTACGCCGACAAGGACCTGCGGCTTCTGGTGATGAAGGACGACAAGGTCGACAACGACTCGCAGGCGGTCATCGCGCGCCGCTACGACCCGCTGACGCCGGCGATGATGGAGCAGTTCGCCGCCGCGGGCATCGCCGAGGTCGAGGTCGTCGACGTCGCGGTTGACAACGGCACGCTGATCAAGACGCTGCGCGAGGACGCGCGCGCCGGCATCCACAACGAGGACGACGCGCTCAAGGAGATCTACAAGCGCATGCGTCCGGGCGATCCGCCGACGTCTTCCAACGCGAAGCAGATGATTCACCGCATGTTCTTCGAACTGGCGCACTACGACCTTGGCTACGTCGGTCGCCACAAGCTCAACAAGAAGCTCGGGCTGGTCGGCAAGGTCGACGAGAACCTCCGCACGCTGCACGAGTCCGGGACAGACGTCATCGAGGCGATCCGCCTCCTGCTCAGGATTTACGTCGGCAAGGAGGTTGTCGACGACATCGACCATCTGGGCAACCGCCGCGTCCGCACGACGGGCGAGCTGCTGGAGAACCAGTGCCGCATCGGCCTGGCGCGCACCGAGCGCCTGATCCGCGAGCGCATGTCGCTGCTCGACTCCAATCCTGCGCAGCTCACGCCGCAGCGGCTCGTGAACTCGAAGACCTTCAGTTCGGTGGTCGCCGACTTCTTCGCGCGCTCGCAGCTGTCGCAGTTCATGGACCAGACGAACCCGCTCAGCGCCCTGGCGCACAAGCGCCGTCTCTCGGCCCTCGGTCCGGGCGGCCTTTCGCGCGAACGCGCGGGCTTCGAGGTGCGCGACGTGCATCCTTCGCACTACGGCCGCATCTGCCCGATCGAGACGCCTGAAGGCCAGAACATCGGCCTGATCTCGTCGCTGGGCATCTACGCGCAGGTGAACCGCTTCGGCTTCATCGAGACGCCGTACCGCAAGGTGGTCGGCGGCAAGGTGACGGACGAGATCGAGTACCTGCCGGCCGACACCGAGGAGCAGTACGTGATCGCGCAGGCGAACGCCCCGCTCACGCCCGCCCGCCGGTTCGCCGAGGAGCGCGTGACCTGCCGCTTCAAGACCGAGTTCTGCGACAAGCCGGCGCGCGAGGTCCAGTACATGGACGTCGCCCCGATGCAGGTCATCTCCATCGCGGCCGGCCTGATCCCGTTCCTCGAGCACGACGACGCGAACCGCGCGCTGATGGGCGCGAACATGATGCGCCAGGGCGTGCCGCTGATGACGACCGAGCGGCCGTACGTCGGCACCGGCCTCGAAGGCGTCAGCGCCAAGGACAGCCGGGTGATCGTCACCGCGCTGGCCGATGGCGTCGTCGCCTATGTGTCGGCCGACTTCATCATGGTGACGGCCGACGGTTCGCTGCCGGCGGGCAAGCGCCAGTTCGAGCACGACCCCGAGAACGGCGTGTGGCGCTACGACCTCCAGAAGTTCCGCCGCTGCAACTCCGGCACCTGCTTCAACCAGAAGCCGATCGTGAAGAAGGGCCAGAAGGTCGTGTTCGGCGACTGTCTCGCCGACGGTCCGGCGACGGACCAGGGCGAGCTCGCGCTGGGCAAGAACCTGCTCGTGGCGTTCATGAGCTGGCGCGGCTACAACTTTGAGGACGCGATCCTCATCAACGAGCGCATCGTGCGCGAGGACGTGCTGACGTCGCTGCACATCGTGACCTTCGAGTGCGGGGCTCGCGAGACGAAGCTCGGGCCCGAGGAGATTACGCGCGACATCCCGAACGTGAGCGAGGACGCGCTGAAGAACCTCGGTCCTGACGGCATCATCCGCGTCGGCGCCGAGGTGAAGCCCGGCGACATCCTCGTCGGCAAGGTGACGCCCAAGGGCGAGACCGAGCTTTCGCCCGAGGAGCGCCTCCTCCGGGCGATCTTCGGCGAGAAGGCGGCGGACGTGCGCGACACGTCGCTGACCGTGCCGCCGGGGACGAGGGGCGCCGTGATGGGCGTGCAGGTCCAGAGCGGGAAGCCCGCCGCCGCCTTGGACGACAAACGTTCCAAGAAGGCGGCCAAGGACGCCGAGAAGAAGCGCAGGAACCAGCTGGCGAAGATCGAAAAGGACCTGACTGGCAAGCTGGCGGCGGAACTCATGAACGAGAAGCTGTCGGTGGACGTCACCGACACGGAGACCGGCGACGTCATCGTCCCGGCGAACAAGAAGATCAAGAAGACGCAGCTGGCGATGCTGGCGCGCGCCCACGCCCACTGGGGCATGGAGGAAGGACCGCACCGCGACAAGGTCGCGGCGATTATGGAGCCGTTCGAGGCCGAGTTCGCGGCGATCGAGGATCCGGCCGAGGGCGATGGTTTCCTCGGGGACTTCTCCGGCGAAGGCGACGTCGTCAAGTCGGTCCATGTCTTCCTCGTCGACAAGAAGAACCTCCAGCCGGGCGACAAGATGGCCGGCCGCCACGGTAACAAGGGCGTCGTCTCGCGCATTCTGCCGAGCTGCGACATGCCGTTCCTGCCGGACGGCCGTCCGGTCGACATCGTGCTGAACCCGCTGGGCGTGCCGTCGCGCATGAACCTCGGCCAGCTCTTCGAGACCTATCTCGGCCTCGCCTGCCGCTACCTCAACTTCCACGCGGCGAGGCCGGTCTTCGACGGCGTCCAGGAGAGCGAGATCGACGAGCTGCTGCGCGAGGCGCGCAAGGTGCAGGAGAAGGACGAGGGCGCGCAGAGCTGGATCTGCCCAGAGGGGAAGACGGTGCTCTACGACGGCTTCACCGGCGAGCCCTTCGAGCAGAAGGTCGTGGTGGGCGTGATCTACATGCTCAAGCTCCACCACCTCGTCACGGACAAGATCCACGCCCGTGCGGTCGGTCCCTATTCGCTCGTCACGCAGCAGCCTCTGGGCGGCAAGGCCCAGCTCGGCGGCCAGCGCATGGGCGAAATGGAGGTGTGGGCGCTCGAGGCGTACGGCGTCGCCTACGCGCTGCAGGAGCTCCTGACGGTGAAGTCCGACGACGTCCAGGGCCGTACGCGCATCTACGAGTCGATTGTCAAGGGTACGAATATCCTCGATTCGGGCATGCCGGAGTCCTTCTCCGTGCTGATCCACGAGCTGCGCGGCCTCTGCCTCGACACCCAGCTGCTGGGCGGCGAACAGCCGCCACGGCGCAACCGGGCCGAGGCGGCTCCCGCGGTGGCGGCCGCGGCATCCGCCCCGGCGGTACAGGCAGCGACCGGAGACCTGCTGGTCGGCGGCACCGCTCTGGACTGAGGGAGTCCGAACGCGAGGAAACGAAATCTTGGAAAGGAACTTTGAGCTATGAATCCTTACAATACGTCTGACATCTTCGGCGGCAGCTACAACGCCTCCGCCCATTACGACGCGGTCCGGGTGCAGCTGGCTTCGCCGGAGACGATCCGCAGCTGGTCGCACGGCGAGGTGAAGAACCCCGAGACCATCAACTACCGCACCTACCGCCCCGAGCGCGAGGGCCTCTTCTGCGAGAAGATCTTCGGGCCGACGAAGGACTGGGAGTGCGCCTGCGGCAAGTACAAGCGCATCAAGAACAAGGGCATCGTCTGCGACCGCTGCGGCGTCGAGGTCACGCTCTCGTCCGTCCGCCGCCAGCGGATGGGCCACATCGAGCTCGCGGTCCCGGTGAGCCACATCTGGTTCTTCAAGTGCAGCCCGTCCCGCATGGGCCTCCTGCTCGACAAGACCACGAGCGAGCTCGAGCGCGTGCTCTACTATCAGGACTGGATGGTCACCGAGGAGTCGGCGACGCCGCTCAAGCGCGGGCAGATCCTGACCGACCAGGAGTACTTTGACGCGCAGGAGAAGTACGGCGACGAGTTCCGCGCGGAGATGGGCGCGGAGGCGGTGCGCAAGCTCCTGAAGGAGGTCGACCTCGACAAGCTGATGGAGGAGCTCGAGGAGCAGATGGAGAACACCCGCTCCAAGCAGAACCGCAAGAAGATCGCCAAGCGCATGAAGGTGGTCGAGGGCTTCCGCGCCTCCGGTGCGAAGCCCGAGTGGATGGTGCTGGACGTCCTGCCGGTGATCCCGCCGGAACTCAGGCCGCTCGTCCCGCTGGAAGGCGGCCGTTTCGCGACGAGCGACCTGAACGACCTCTACCGCCGCGTGATCAACCGCACCAACCGCCCCCGCAACCTGCTGGCGCTCAAGACGCCTGACGTCATCATCCGCAACGAGAAGCGCATGCTGCAGGAGGCCGTGGACGCGGTTTTCGACAACGGCCGCCACGGCCGCTCGGTGATGGGCCCCGGCAACCGCGAGCTCAAGTCGCTCTCCGAAATCCTCAAGGGCAAGACCGGCCGCTTCCGCCAGAACCTCCTGGGCAAGCGCGTCGACTACTCCGGCCGCAGCGTGATCTGCGTCGGCCCCGAGCTGAAGTTCCCGCAGTGCGGCATCCCGAAGGAAATGGCGCTCAGGCTCTTCGAGCCGTTCATCATCCGCCGCCTGAAGGAGCTGGGGATCTGCCACACGGTGCGCACCGCGCGCAAGATGATCGAGCGCCACGACGAGCAGGTGTGGGACATCCTCGAAGAGGTCACGAAGGACAAGACCGTGTTCCTGAACCGCGCGCCGACGCTGCACCGCCTGTCGATCCAGGCGTTCGAGCCGGTGCTCGTCGAGGGCAAGGCGATCCGCCTGCACCCGATGGTCTGCACGCCGTTCAACGCCGACTTCGACGGCGACCAGATGGCCGTCCACGTGCCGCTCTCGATCGAGGCGCAGCTCGAGTCGAAGCTGATGATGCTCGCGTCGACCTCGATTTTCTCGCCCGCGTCGGGCAAGTCGGTCATGACGCCGACGCAGGACGTGTGCCTCGGCCTCTACTTCCTCACCGTCCCCTCGCAGCAGGACAAGCTCGCGGGGCGGATCGCCGGCAAGACGCCGGCCGGCGAGGAGCATCTGCCGCTCTTCAACGACATCGGCGAAGTCGAGTTCGGCATCGCCGAAGGGTGCATCTCCTACCACAGCCGCATCCGCTTCCGCAACCCCGACTTCGGCACGACGGGCCGCCCCCACGGCGTCACCGACCGCCGGACGATCGAGACGACCGCGGGCCGCGTGATCTTCAACAACGTGTGGCCGAAGGAGATGGGCTTCTGGAACGACAAGTGCTCGAAGTCCACGATCGGCAAGCTGATCCTCGACTGCCACAAGGTCGCCGGCCATGACGAGACGGTCGCGGCGATCGACCGCCTGAAGACGCTGGGCTACGGCTTCGCGACGATCTCCGGCGCGTCGATGGGCCTGAAGGACATGATCCGCCCGGCCGACAAGGACGCGGCGATCGAGAAGGCCCGCAAGGAGGCCGAGAAGGTCCAGCAGCAGTTCCAGCAGGGCATCATCACGGACGGCGAACGCCACAACAAGATCGTCGACATCTGGTCCGCGACGACCGAGAAGGTCGGCGACGAGCTCTACAAGACGATCGACCGCAACATCTCGCCCGAGAACAAGAACCCGACCGAGCTCAACCCGGTCTACATGTTCGTCGACTCGAAGGCCCGCGGCTCGAAGCTGCAGATCCGTCAGCTCGCCGGCATGCGCGGCCTGATGGCGAACCCCTCCGGCGACATCATCGAACGCCCGATCACCGCGTCCTTCCGCGAGGGCCTGTCGGTCGGCGAGTACTTCATTTCGTCGCACGGCGCCCGCAAGGGCCTCGCGGACACGGCGCTGAAGACGGCCGACGCCGGCTATCTGACGCGTAAGCTCGTCGACGTTTCGCAGGACGTGATCATCACGCAGGAGGACTGCAACACGGCCAACGGCATCGAGGTCGAGGCGATCGTCGAGGGCGACGAGGTCAAGATCTCGCTCGGCGACCGCGTCCTCGGCCGCACCGCGCTCTACGAGGTGCGCGATCCGAAGACCAACGACGTGATCGTCCCGGCTAACGAGATCATCGACGAGGCGGCCTGCGCGAAGATCAACGCCTGCGGACTGGAGAAGATCTGGATCCGCTCGGGCCTCACCTGCGACGCGGAGCACGGCATGTGCGCGAAGTGCTACGGGCGCGACCTGTCGACCGGCCGCGAGGTCGAGATCGGCACGGCCGTCGGCATCATCGCCGCGCAGTCGATCGGCGAGCCCGGCACGCAGCTGACGATGCGGACGTTCCACATCGGCGGCACGGCCTCCGCCACGGCCCAGGCGACGGACATCGTCCTGAAGAACGACGGCGTGGCGAAGTTCGTCGACATCCGCAAGGTGCGCAACGACGAGGGCCGCGAGGTCGTCCTGAACAAGAACGGCTCGCTGGAGATCTGGTCGAAGGCCGGCAGCAAGCTCGACACCTACCAGCTCCAGATGGGCACGTCGCTCCTGATCGAGGACGGCGCCGAGGTGAAGAAGGGCCAGAAGGTCGCCGAGTGGGACCCGCATTCCGTGCCGGTCCTTTCCGAGGCCGCCGGCCAGATCCGCTTCGTGGACTTCGAGGAAGACGTCTCGGTGAAGACCGAGACGGACCGCGCGACCGGCGCGAAGACGCTGGTCGTCATCGCCTCCTCCGACTCGAACCTCCACCCGCGCATCGAAATCCGCGACGACGCGGGCAAGATGGTCGACTCGCACGACGTCCCGACCGGCGCGATCGTGATGGTGCGCGACGGCATGAACGCCGCGCCGGGCATGCTCCTCGCGAAGACGCCGCGCGAAGCGGCGAAGACGCGCGACATCACCGGCGGTCTGCCGCGCGTGGCGGGGCTTTTCGAGGCCCGCCAGCCGAAGGACGCCGCCGAAATCGCGAAGATCGAAGGCGAGATCGAGTTCGGCGAGAACGTCCGCGGCAAGCGCTGCGTGAAGGTGGTCGACAAGATCACCGGCCTCGTCGAAGAGCACCTCATCCCGATGGGCAAGCAGATCGTCGTCTTCAAGGGCGACAAGGTCAAGAAGGGCCAGCAGCTGACCGAAGGCCCGGTCATCCCGCAGGAGATCCTCGAGGTGTCCGGTCCGCAGGAACTCGAAAAGTACCTGGTCAACGAGGTCCAGCAGGTCTACCGTCTGCAGGGCGTGGAAATCAACGACAAGCACATCGAGATCATCGTGCGCCAGATGCTCCGCAAGGTCCGCATCACCAATCCTGGCGATACGGACTTCCTCTGGGGCGAGCAGGTCACGCGCCAGACCTTCTTGCGCGTGAACGAGGAGATGATGAACGAAGGCCGCCGCCCGGCCGAGGCCCAGCCGGCCCTCCTGGGCATCACCAAGGCCGCGCTCGAAACCGACTCGTTCATCTCCGCCGCCTCCTTCCAGGACACGACGCGCGTCCTCACCGAGGCCGCGACGATGGGCCGCGTGGACGAACTGCGCGGCTTCAAGGAGAACGTCATCCTCGGCCACCTCATCCCCGGCGGCACGGGCTTCCCGCTCCACCGCTACCTCAAGCTCGTCCCGCTGAGCGAGACGATCAGCGACGACGAGATGGAGAAGCTGCGCGAAGAGCAGCGCCAGAAGCACGACGAACTCTACGGCATCCCGTCCGCTGGCGTCCCCGGCGAGGAGAACGACGACGATGACGGCGACATGCAGCTCCAGCTCCAGCCGCAGCTGATCCCCGACACGGGCGACACTTCGGCCGACGGCGTGGATCTGCTGACCTCCGACGACGTCGGCGCCGGCTCGGACGACCTTCTGCAGGACTGAGGTCATGCGGAAGGTTCGGCTGTGCGCGGGCGGCGTCTGTTCCGCGAAGGGGTTCCGTGCCGCGGGCGTCGCGGCGCGGATCAAGTACGAAGGCCGTCCCGATGTCGCGCTCGTCGTCGCGGACGAGCCGTGCGCGGCGGCGGCCGTCTTCACGACCAACAAGGTCGCCGCCGCACCCGTCCTCTACGACCGCGCGGTCATCCGCGGCGGCCGGGTCCAGGCGATCCTCGCCAACTCGGGCTGCGCGAACGCCTGCACGGGCGCGGACGGACTTAAGGACGCGGAGCTTTCCGCGCTCGCCACGGCGGGCGAACTCGGCGTCGACCCCAAGCATGTCCTCGTCGCGTCGACCGGCGTCATCGGCCGGCGGCTCCCGATGGACCGCCTGCTCGCGGGCATGAGCGCCGCGGCGAAGTCCCTCGGTCGCACTCCCGACCACGGCCTCGCGGCCGAAAAGGCCGTGATGACGACCGACACGCGTCCGAAACAGGCCTGCGCGACGGTGACCGTCGGCGGGCGCAAGGTGACGGTCGGCGGCATGTCGAAGGGCTCGGGCATGATCGAGCCCAACATGGCGACGATGCTCGGCTTCATCACGACGGACGCGGCGGTTTCGCCGCGGATGCTGCGCCAGGCCCTGCGCCTCGCGACCGCCAAGAGCTCCACCCGCCTGGTCGTCGACGGCGACGAGTCGACGAACGATTCGGTCTTTCTCCTCGCGAGCGGCAAGGCGGGCAACGCCGAGATCGTCCGCGGCGGCGAGGACTTCGAGGCCTTCCGCGCCGCCCTGGAGGCGGTGTGCGTCTCGCTCGCCCGCCAGATGGCGACGGACGGCGAAGGCGCGACGAAGTTCGTCACGGTGACGGTGCGCGGCGCCAGGAGCGAGAAGGACGCCGCGCGCGCCGCGCGCGCCGTGGCGAAGAGTCCGCTCGCGAAGACGAGCTGGTTCGGACGCGACCCCAACTGGGGACGGGTCCTCGCAGCCGTCGGCTATTCCGGCGCGGCGGTCGAGGACATGCGCGCCGAGGTCTTCTACGACCGCGTCTGGGCGTTCCGCCGCGGACAGGTCGCGGACGAGGCGCAGCTCGCGAAACTGGCCGAGGTCCTGAAAAAGGATGCCTTCGAGGTGACGGTCGACCTGCACCTCGGCACGGGCGAATCGAGTGTCTACACCTGCGATTTTTCGCTGGATTACGTACATATCAACGCCGACTACACGACCTGAGACACGGGGCGCCGCGGCGGGGAGGAGGAATCGTGAATCGTTTTGCTGTCTGTCTGGCTCTGGGCTGTCTGTCGGTTCCGTTCGCGGGTTTCGCGGCGGGGAAGACGCGGGTCGACGTCTCGGGCGTCGGAGCGGAGAAGCTGACCGTCACCATTGATGTCGCCAACGCCGATTTCGCCCGCTGCCTCCAGCGCAACCTGGAGCTCTCGGGCGCCTTCGTGGTGGGCCGCGGCGGATCGGTCCGCGTCAGCGGCGTGGCCGGCTCGTCCGTCAAGGCCGAAGGCGCCGGCAAGGCCGTCACCGTGGGCGCGTCGGGGACGGACGCGAAGTCCCTGCGCATGTCCGCCCGTCAGCTGAGCGACGCCATGTGCAAGGCCTACGCGGACCACAAGGGCTTCGCCTGCGACCGCATCGCCTTCGTCAAGAAGGGGACGTCCGGGTCCGAAATCTGCCAGGGTTATCCCGACGGACAGGACGTGGAGATGCTGACGCACGACGGCAAGATCGCCCTCGGGCCGCGCTGGAAGAACGCGCAGACGATCTACTACGTGGGTTATCTGACCGGCGGCCAGCAGATCTACGAACTCGACGTCGCGACGGGCAAGCGGCGGCTCGCGTGGAACATCCGCGGCGTCGCCTCGCCGGCGGTCGTCTCGCCCGACGGACGCAAGGTCGCCATCGCGGCGTCCTTTCAGGGGAACCCCGAACTCTATGTCCTGAGCGGCGGCAAGTTAGAGCGCCTGACCTTCACGAAAGGGGCGAGCGAGGGCCAGCCCACCTGGAGTCCCGACGGACGCGAGATCGCCTACGTCTCCGACGAGAGCCGCCGCCAGCACGTCTACGTGATCAACGTGGCGACGAAGGCGAAACGCCGGCTGACCTCGGCCGGGACGCAGAACGTCGATCCGGACTGGGGCCCGGACGGACGCATCACCTACATCACCAAGCGCAACGGCGGAGCGCAGGTGGCCGTGATCGAGCCGGCGGAGGGCGAGCGGTCCGTCAAGCTCGTGACGGACGCCGGGAACTGGGAGCACCCGAGCTGGTCGCGTGACGCGCGGACGCTCGTGGCCTCGCGCGACGGGGCGCTCTTCGCCGTCGACACGCTGACCGCGGACGGCGCGGCGGCGAAGCCGGTGAAGCTCTTTAACGCGCAGGGGAAGTGGATCACGCCGGTGTGGAGCCGCTGAGCGAAAGGGGGCCTGAAATGAAGATCGACGTGAAGTACGTGAGCGACCTGGCCCGTCTGGAGCTTTCGGCGGACGAGGCGGCGACCTTCCAGCCGCAGCTGGAGGGGATCGTCAAGTACGTGGAGAAGATTTCCGAAGTGGATGTCGAGGGCATCGAGCCGATGATGCACGGCCGCGCGCTGGCGAACGCCTTCCGCGAGGACGTGGTGCGTCCGTCCCTCGACGTCGAGACGGCGCTCGGGAACGCGCCGAACCGGGTCGGGGACGAGTTCCTGCTGCCCAAGATCGTCGAAGGCGCCGAAAGCTGAGGAGAGACCATGGAACTTTACGAACTGGGCATTCGGGCGGCGCAGGAGGGACTGCGCAAGGGCGAGTTCTCGAGCGTCGAGCTGATGCGGTCGGTCATCGACCGCGTCCACGCGCGGGACGGGGAGATCGGCGCTTATCTGACGTTTGACGAGGAGGGCGCGCTGGCGGAAGCAGCCGCAGCCGACGCGGCCCGTGCGAGCGGCGCGTCGGCCGGCGTGCCGCTCGCCATCAAGGACCTCATCAACGTGAAGGGCCAGCCGTGTACCTGCGCGTCGAAGATCCTCCGGGGCTATGTCTCGCCCTATGACGCGACGGTCATCCGCAATGTCCGCGCGGCGGGGTTCATTCCGGCGGGACGGGTCAACATGGACGAGTTCGCAATGGGCTCGTCGACCGAGAATTCGGCGCTGGGCGTGACGCGCAACCCCTACGACACGGGGCGCGTGCCGGGCGGGTCGTCGGGCGGCAGCGCCGCGGCGGTCGGCGGCAATCTCGCCATCGCGGCGCTGGGCAGCGACACGGGCGGGTCGATCCGCCAGCCGGCGAGCTTCTGCAACTGCGTCGGGGTGAAGCCGAGCTACGGCCGTGTCAGCCGCTACGGAGTGACTGCGTTCGCGAGCTCTCTCGACCAGGTCGGCCCGATGACGAAGTCGGTCGAAGACGCCGCCGTCCTGCTGCAGGCGCTGGCGGGTCACGACGAGATGGACGGCACCACGCCGGACGAGCCGGTTCCGGACTATCTCGCCGCGCTGGACGGCGCGACGATGAAGGGCGTGCGCATCGGCGTCGCCAAGGAGTATTTCGACGTGAAGGGGATGGACCCCGAGGTCAAGCGCCTGACTGACGCCGCGCTGCGCAAGTGCGAGGCGGCCGGCGCGGAGCTGGTGGAGGTGTCGCTGCCGCATACCGAGTATGCAATGGCCGTCTACTACATCATCGCTCCGGCCGAGGCGAGCGCGAACCTGGCGCGGTTCGACGGCGTCCGTTACGGACACCGCAGCGCCCAGGCGACGGACGTCCTCTCGCTTTACACGAAGAGCCGCTCGGAGGGTTTCGGGCCCGAAGTCAAGCGGCGCATCATCATGGGGACCTACGTGCTCTCCTCGGGCTATTACGACGCCTACTACGGGCGCGCCCAGAAGGTGCGTACGCTCATCACGCGCGATTTCGCCGCGGCGTTCGCGAAGTGCGACGCGCTGCTCGCGCCCTGTGCGCCGACGCCGGCCTTCCGGTTCGGCGAGCTGCAGGATCCGCTGACGATGTACCTGAACGACCTCTTCACGATTCCCTCGGCCCTGGCGGGCGTGTGCGCGTCGTCCGTGCCGGCGGGGTTCACCGCCGACACGAAGCTGCCGGTCGGCGTGCAGTTCATCTGCGGCGCGTTCGAAGAGGCGAAGCTCCTGCGCCTGTCGCGGGCGTTCGAGCTGATCCGGAACTGAGGGCTGCGGACGATGGCGGACTGGCTGGATCTCAACCCTGACCCTGCGCACGTGCGCCGCGAGCGGGCGCGGGCGCGGGAGCTGCGCCAGACGGACTGGTGGCGCGCGCAGATCGCCAAGGGGGTGTGCCATTACTGCGGCAAGAAGGTCGGGGCGGAGAAGCTGACGCTCGACCATGTGATTCCCGTGGCGCGGGGCGGCAGGTCGACGCGCGGCAACTGCGTGCCGTGCTGCAAGGAATGCAACAACCGCAAGCAGGCCTACACCCCGGCCGAGCAGATCCTCGACCGCCTCTTCCCGAGTTGAAAACTGGCGGTTTGATCTTCGGCATATTGCAAGTTTGAATGACCGACTGTTGAGAGCAAACACTGACAAAATGGAGGAAAAAATGAGCATGAACAGTAAATGTTTGACGATGGTGGCGATGACGGTTGCGCTGGTCGCCGCGGCCGTGCTGCCGATCGGATGCGCGTTGACGCCTGATGTGGAGACCGTCACCGCCGATCTGGTCATCTACGGCAGTTCGCCGGCGGCAGTCACTGCGGCAATTAAGGCGGCCGACATGGGGATGAAGCCGATTATCGTCTCGCCCGAGCGGCATATCGGCGGACTGTCCGTATCGGGGCTCGGTTTCACCGACTCCGGCAACACCTCCGCCATCGGCGGCCTCGCCCGCGACTTCTATCGCCGCATCTACCGCGCCTATCAGCGTCCCGAGGCGTGGAAATGGCAGAAGATGGAGGACTTCAAGTCCGACGGACAGGACACGGCGGCGATTGACCACAAGGAGAAGACGATGTGGACGTTCGAGCCGCACGTCGCCGAGCAGGTCTTCGCGGAGTGGCTCGCCGAGCGCAAGGTCGAGATCCGGCGCGGCGAATGGCTTGACCGCGAACATGGCGTTACGCTGAAGGACGGACGGATCGCCTCGATCGCCACGCTTTCCGGCACGGTCTACGTCGGGCGTTATTTCATCGACGCGACCTACGAGGGCGACCTGATGGCGGCGGCTGGCGTGCCGTATCGCGTGGGGCGCGAGGACTGCGCGGAATTCGGCGAGCGGTGGAACGGCAACCAGGTCGGCATTCTTCATCACTGGCACCACTTCCGTGACTGGAAGGTCTCGCCCTACAAGGTGCCGGGCGATCCGTCGAGCGGGCTCTGCGCCGAAGTCGGGAACTCGGTGCCGGGGGTGCGCGGACAGGGCGACCGCCGTGTCCAGGCCTACTGCTACCGCATGTGCATGACCGACGATCCCCGTAACCGCATTCCCTTCGCGAAGCCCGAGGGCTACGATCCCGACCGCTATGAAATCCTGCGGCGCGTCTACGCGCAAGGTTTCGACGAAACTTTCGTGAAGTTCGACCGTATCGCGAATCACAAGACGGACACGAACAATCACGGGCCGTTTAACGCGGACTATCTCGGCGGCAGCGACGAGTGGCCGGAGGCGACGTACGAGCGTCGTGCGGAGCTGGCGCGGGAGCACCGCAACTACCAGATGGGGCTTTACTACTTCCTCTGCACCGATCCGGCGGTGCCGGCGGAGGTGCGGGAGGCGATGTCGAAATGGGGCCTCGCCAAGGACGAGTTCGTCGACAACGGCGGCTGGCCGTACAGCATCTACGTGCGCGAAGGGAGGCGGATGGTCGGCGAATACGTCATCACGGAACACGACTGCATGGCCGAGCCGCGCCATCCGGCCCAGGGCCGCGCCTACGGTTCTGTCGGCATGGGGTCGTACTGCCTCGACTCGCACAACGTCCGCCGGTACGTGACGGCCGAGGGATATGTCCAGAACGAAGGGGATATCGGAGTGTCTCCCAAGGGTCCGTACGGCATTGACTACGGCGCGATCGTGCCGAAGCGCGGCACCTGCGGCAATCTGCTCGTGCCGGTCGCGGTGTCGGCGACGCATGCGTCGTTCGGCTCGATCCGGATGGAGCCGGTCTTCATGATTCTCGGCGAATCGGCCGCCACGGCGGCCGCGCTGGCGGCGAAGGACGGCCTGGCGGTTCAGGACGTTCCCTACGCGGTGCTTTCGGCGCACCTGCGGATCGACGGCCAGCGGCTGGTCGCCAAGAAAGCCATCCCTTAAGTTTTGCCTCGGCAGGGTTGCGTCCTGTGGTTTGTCGGCGAGTTCGTCCGTCATACGTCCCACTCGGTCTTCCTGAAGCTGGGAGTTCGAGGGGCCGCCCGCTGGCGGAGAAAAATCCTTCCGCCGATGGCATTGGATTTTGATATAATACTACGCTAAGTTCAACTACAGGAGAGGCGAACAAGAAGATGAAGCAGATCGGAGTGGGAATCCTGGGATTCGGGACCGTCGGCGCGGGAGTTGCGGACGGCCTGTTGAAGCATCGCGAGGTCATGGCCAAGCGGCTGGACGTCGATATCGTCCTGCGTCGCATCGCCGACCTCGACATTACGACCGACCGCGGCGTCGCGGTGCCGGCGGGCGTGCTGACGACGGACGCGAAGGCCGTCCTCTCCGACCCCGAGGTCCAGATCGTCGTCGAGACGATCGGCGGCACGGGCATTGCGCGGACGTTCGTCCTGGAGGCGCTCAAGGCCGGCAAGTGCGTGGTCACGGCGAACAAGAAGCTCCTCGCCGAATGCGGGAAGGAGATTTTCGATACGGCCAAAGAGAACGGTGTCGACATCTATTTCGGCGCTTCCGTCGGCGGCGGCATCCCGATCATCCGCGTGTTGCGCGAGGGCCTGTCCGGCAACGGGATCGAGTCCATCCACGGCATCCTCAACGGAACTTGCAACTACATTCTGACGCGCATGGAGAACGAGGGTCTGCCGTTCGACGTCGTCCTGAAGGACGCGCAGCGGCTCGGCTACGCCGAGGCGAATCCGTCGCTCGACATCGACGGCTTCGACACGGCGCACAAGGCCTGCATCCTGGCGGCGCTGGCGTACGGCTTCCAGCCGAAGGTGGACGAGCTCGATGTCCGCGGCATCCGCCACCTGGCGGGCGAGGACGTGCGCTATGCGGCCGATTTCGGCTATCGCATCAAACTGCTCGCGCGGGTGGCCAAGGTCGGCGACGAGGTGGAGATCGGGGTCGGTCCGACGCTCGTGCCGATGGACCACATGCTCGCGAGCGTGAACGACGCGTTCAACGCGGCGTGGGTGAAGGGCGACATGAGCGACTACACGATGTACTACGGCCGGGGCGCGGGGCGTCAGCCCACCGCGTCGACGGTCGTCGGAGACATCGGCGACATCGCCCGCAACCTCGCCCACGGCGAGACGCGCTGGGTGCGCGGCGTGCCTGACTACGCGGAAGGCCAGGTGCAGCTGCGCGCGCCGGGCGAGATGGTCTCGAAGTACTATCTGCGCTTCATGCTGGCGGACCGTCCGGGCGCGATGGGCGTCGTGGCGACGGCGCTCGGCCGGCACGGCATCTCGATTTCGGCGGCGTCGCAGAAGGCGAGCGCGCAGGGCAACCAGCCCGTCCCCGTGGTCATGCTCACGCACATGGCGAAGGCGGCGGAACTCGACCAGGCCCTGGCGGAGATCAAGGAGTCCGGCGTCATCGCCGACGATCCGGTCCGGCTGCGCATGATGTAAGGCGCGCCAACTGCATTTTAACGAAAATCCAAATCTCGAAGAATCATGAAAGTCTGCAAATTCGGCGGTAGTTCGCTCGCGAACGCGGCGCAGCTCAACAAGGTGATCGACATCGTCCTGGCGGATCCGGCGCGGCGCATCGTCGTCGTGTCGGCCCCGGGCAAGCGCCAGAGCGGCGACACGAAGGTCACGGACCTCCTGATCGCCCTGGCGACGGCCGCGCAAAAGGGCGAGAACACCGACCGTCAGTTCGGAACGGTCGTCGAACGCTACGCGGAGATGGCCCAGGAGCTCCGTCTGGGCGAAGACATCATCCACGACATCGAGGCGGACCTCAAGTGCCGCCTCGCCCAGGCCTCCTCGCTGGATCCGGCCGAGTTCATGGATTTGATGAAGGCCGCGGGCGAGGACAACTGCGCCAAGCTCGTCGCCGTGGCGTTTTCCGCCCGCGGCAAGAAGGCCCGCTACGCCTCGCCGAAAGACACCGGCATGATTCTGACCGGCAAGTTCGGCGACGCGACGCTCGACCCTTCGAGCTACGCGACCCTTAGCCGCGCCTTCTCCAACTTCGACGGCATCGTCATCTACCCCGGCTTCTTCGGCTACACGCGCGAGGGCAAGGTCGCGACCTTCCCCCGCGGCGGTTCGGACATCACCGGCTCCATTCTGGCGGCGGCGGTTTGCGCGGACGTGTACGAGAACTTCACGGACGTCGATTCGGTCTATCCCTGCGATCCGCGCATCGTCCCGGAAGTGAAGGAAGGCGAAGGCATCGCGACGATGACCTACCGCGAAATGCGCGAACTGGCCTACGCCGGTTTCGGCGTGTTCAATGACGACGCTGTCATTCCCGCCGTGCGCGCGCGCATCCCGATCAACGTCCGCAACACCAACCGGCCGTCCGAGCCGGGCACGATGATCCTCCAGTCCCGCCGCGTGATCCCCGGCACGGTCGTCGGCATCGCCTCGGCGGACGGCTTCGTGAACATCGTCGTCGAGAAGTACCTCATGAACCGCGAGATCGGCTTCGGGCGCCGGCTGCTGCAGGTGCTGGAGGACGAGGGCATCGCCTACGAACACATGCCGTCGGGCGTTGACTCGCAGTGCGTGGTGGTGAAGGGCCAGTTCCTGCCCAAGGAGAAGGAGCGCCGCGTCATCGAGGCGATCCGCCGGGAGCTTTCGCCGGACTACGTCGCCATCGAGCGCGACCTGACGATCCTGATGATCGTCGGCGAGGGCATGTGCTACACGGCCGGCATGTTCGCCAAGGCCTGCCTCGCGCTGGCGTCGGCGGGCATCTCCATGTCGATGGTGAACCAGGGTTCGAGCGAGGTCTCGTTCATGATCGCCATCCGCCAGGCGGACCGCGACAACGCCGTGCGCGCCCTCTACAAGGCGTTCTTCGGCTGAGGCGGACATGGCGGCGGTTCGGTTCGACGGCGGACGGCTGATCCTGGCCAGCGGTTCGCCGCGGCGGGTCAAGATCCTGGGCGGACGCGGTGTCCGCTTCACGGTCGAGAAGTCCGACGCGCCGGAGGTTTCGTATCCGGAGGACCCCTCGCGCACCGTGCGCGAAAACGCCCTGGCCAAGGGCCGCGCCGTAGCCGGCCGTCACGCCGGCGAGGCGGTCCACGTCCTTTCAGCGGACACGATCGTCTGGTTCGGCAACCGCATTTACGGCAAGCCGCGCGATCTTGACGAGGCGCGCGAGTTCCTGCGCGAACTGAGCGGCCAGACCCACGTCGTCTACACGGGCGTCGCGTTCGACGGCGACGTGCGCGTGGTCGAGTCCCGCGTGACCTTCCGGAACCTGACGCCGGAGCAGATCGACGCCTATGTCGAGCGGGTGCGTCCGACGGACCGCGCCGGCGCCTACGACATCGACGAGTCCGGCGACTTGATCGTCGCCGCTTACGACGGCAGCTACGAGAACATCATGGGCCTGCCGGTGGAGCCGCTGGCGGAATGGGGCATCGGCTGAGGGGAGGAACATGCGGCTGGAGGTCAACGGCATTGCGGTCGACTGCGTCATCGGGGATCTGCCCGACGAACGCGACCGGCTGCAGCGGCTGTTGGTCGATGTCGAGCTGGAGCTGCCGGACCGCGTCGCCGACACGGACGATCTCGCTGACACGGTCGATTACGCGGCGCTGGCGGAGCGCGTCCGCGCCCGGCTGGTCGCGGCGCGCTGCCGGATGGTCGAGCGGGCGGCGAAGCTCGCGCACGAAGCGTGCCTTGAAGCGGCGGGGGGCTGTCGGCCGACGGCCGTGCGCGTCACGGTGACGAAGACCGGCGCCGTGCCCGGCGTGGCGTCAGTTTCGGCGATTTATCCGTGACATCAAGGGTAATGATATTTGATATAATACTCCACTATTATGGCGACAGAGACTTACGGTGATACCAGTATCAAGACGCTCGATCCGGTCGAGCATATCCGCCTGCGTCCCGGCATGTATGTCGGCGAACCCGGGACGGGCGCGATGTACCATGACTGCATTTACATCCTGATGAAGGAGGTCATTGACAACTCGATCGACGAGTTCGTCATGGGCTGCGGCAAGAAGATCGACGTGAACGTCAACTACGATTCCGGCGAGGTGTCGGTCCGGGACTACGGCCGCGGCATCCCGCTCGGCAAGGTCGTGGACTGCGTCAGCCAGATGAACACCGGCGGCAAGTTCGATTCCGACGCCTTCCAGTTCTCCGCCGGCATGAACGGCGTCGGCACGAAGGCCGTGAACGCCCTCTCGGAGTTCTTCGAGGTGCGCTCCTTCCGCGACGGCGAGTTCAGCGAGGCGTATTTCGAGGCCGGCCGGCTGAAGTCCAAGCGCCGCGGCAAGCTGAAGGGGGACGAGCCATCCGGCACCTTCATCCGCTACAAGCCGGACGTCACCGTGCTGAAGCACTTCAAGGTGCGCGAAGAGCACGTCGTGCGCCGCATGAAGATGTACTGCTACGTGAACGCGGGGCTGCGGATCGTCCTGAACGGACAGTCCATCTGCTCCGAGCACGGGCTCGCGGACCTCATTTCCGACGAGGTCCAGTTCGAGAAGCTCTACGCGCCGTTCCACATCCGCACGAAGACCCTCGAAGTCATCTTCACCCACACGAACCGCTTCGGGGAGGAGTACCATTCGTTCGTCAACGGACAGTACACGACTGACGGCGGCACGCATCTGACCGCCTTCAAGGAGGCGCTCACGAAGGCGCTCAACGACTACGACGCGAAGAAGAAGTTCGACGGCGACGACATCCGCGACGGGCTCATCGGCGCGGTGAGCCTGCGCATCATGAACCCGGTCTTCGAAGGGCAGACGAAGATCAAGTTCGTGATGAACGACATCCGCGCCGACCTCGTCCAGGAGATGCGCAAGGAGATCGAGGCGGCGCTTCACCGTTCGCCCGCCGAGACGGACCGCCTCATCGCCAAGATCGAGGAGACGGGGAGGATCCGCTCGCAGCTCAACACCATCAAGAAGCAGGCCCGCGAGCGCTCGCAGGCGGTCTCGGTGCGCGTCCCGCAGCTGAAGGACTGCAAGACCCACCTCCGGCTCGACAAGATCGACAAGAAGACCGGCAAGCCCGAGGGCGACGACACGATGATCTTCCTCACCGAGGGCCAGTCCGCCGGCGGCACGCTCGGCCTCGCCCGCGACACGATGACGCAGGCGGTGTTCTTTCTGAAGGGCAAGCCGCTCAACACGTTCGGCGTCGGCAAGGAGGTCCTCTACAAGAACGAGGAGTTCTTCAACATGATCAAGACGCTCGACATCGAGGAGACGCTTGACCACCTCCGCTACTCGAAGATCGTCTTCGCGACCGACGCCGATGTGGACGGGCTCCACATCCGGATGCTGCTGACGACGTTCTTCATGCGCTTCTACCGCCAGCTCATCACCGACGGACGCGTGTTCATCCTGGAGACGCCGCTCTTCCGGGTTCGCAACAAGAAGGAGCATTACTTCTGCTATTCCGACCAGGAGCGCGAGGCGGCGATCAAGAAGTGCGGCAAGGGCTGCGAGATCACGCGCTTCAAGGGTCTCGGCGAGATCGACAAGGACGACTTCAAGGGCTTCATCGGCAAGGACATCCGCCTGACGCCCGTCACCTGTTCCGACGACTCGGACGTCGAGAAGACGATCAAGTTCTACATGGGGGCGAACACGCCGGAACGCAAGGACTACATTATGGAGAACCTCGTATGCGATTCCAGCGAGTTCTGATCGTCCTGGGGGCGGTGGCGTTCATCGCCCTGGCGCACCTCGTCGGGACGGGGACGTACGGCAGGCCGCGGGACTTCAAGTCGCCGGCGGAGCTGAACCGCCGGGACTGCCGCGTAGGCGTGCTGACGGGCTACGCGTCCGAGTCCGTCTCGCGCACGGTCTTCCCCAAGGCGCGGATCGTGGGCTTCCGCGAGTTCGACGACGCGTTCATGGCGCTGCTGGCGGGCAACATCGAGGCCTTCGTCTACAACGAGCACGTGCTCAACATCGCGCTCCGGGCCTATCCGAACCGGCTGAAGGTGCTGGACGAGCCGCTGTCGCGCGTCCCGTCCGTCGTGCTGGTCTCCAAGCGCCGTCCCGAGCTGTGCGAGCGGTTGAACAAGTTCATCCGCAACTACCGCCGGATCGGGCTGTACGACGACATGTTCACCCGCTGGTGCCAGAGCGACGCGTACGTTCCGATGCCGCGCGTCCCCGAAGCGGCCGGCGGCGCCGAACTGCGCATTGGCACGAGCGGGACGGAGGAGCCGTCGAGCTTCTACGACGATTCGGGCGAGCTGACCGGCTTCGACATCGAGTTCATCCGGCGGTTCGCGCAGACGCAGCACCTGCGGCCGCGCATCGTCTGCCGTCCGGACGGGCGGATTCTGAAGGAGCTGGCGGCCGGCGAACTGGACCTCGTCATCGACGACTACAGCGCGACCGAGGTGCCGGAGGGGGTGCTGGCCTCGGACGGCTACTTTGACGCGGACATGAAGGTGCTGGTCAAGCGCGGCGACGACGACGGGGCGATGCTGGGGCTCACGCGCCTCGGGTATTCGGCGCGGCTGTTCAACGATCCGCGCGTCTCGCTCTTCGTGACGGGCTTTCTGACGACGCTGGCGCTTTCCGTCCTTGCCGCGCTTCTGGGCTTCGCCATGGCGTGGGGGCTGCGCGGCCTCGGGGAGCGTCTTCCGCGCGCGGGCGCCGCGGCGCTCGACGTGCTGCTGGAAGGGGTCCGTCTGCTGCCGCCGCCGATCGTGCTCGTGGCGTTCGGCTGCCTCTTCTCGTCCGCCGTGTCGGCCTGGCTGCTGGCGCTCGTTTCGCTGTCCTTCTGGCTGGCGGCGTTCGTCGAGCCGGTCTGCGGCGCGCATCCGGCCGCGTGGCTGCCGGTGGCGCGCACGAAGCTCGTCGAGCTGGTGCAGTGGACTTCGGTCGTCGGCTGTCTGAACATCTGCGACCTGACGCTGGCGGCTGACCTCGTCTGCGGACGGTCGCTCGCGGCGTTCGGTCCGCTGGTGTCGGTCGCCTCGGCCTACTGCCTGCTGTGCTGGGGCGTGAAGCAGCTCTGCGACCTGGCCGAAAGGAAGCTCGCATGAGGATGGGCGCTTCCCAGACGCTGGCGGCGCTCGTCGCCGCGACGGTGCTGCCGATGGCGCTGTTCATCGCCTGCTCGGGGAAGCGCGAGGACGCGGCGGTGGCGTTCGCGCGTCCAGTTCCGGCGGAGGCGTCCGGCGCGGCGGAGGCGTCCGGTGCTGCGGACGCGGCGGCGGAGCCCGTCTCCGTGCCGGTCTTCTGCGGCTTCGAGGACGCACGTTACCAGATGTTCGACGGACTGATCGCGCGGTATGTGGCGGACTACAACGCGCGCCGCTGCGTCTGGGCCGGCGCGACGGAGGCGCAGGCGGCGGCGATGCCGGAGATCACGGCGGCGCAGGTGAAGGCGCACATGATCCAGGAGACCGGCGGCGGCGACGTCCGTTCGCGGGCGGCCTGGCTGAAGGATCCGCTGCAGGTGAACGTGCCGGGGGACTGGAACCCCTACAAGCGCTATCTCGGACTGCGCGAGCCGCGCCGCCGCAACGAGGGGTCGGCGGAGCGGAACCTCCGCGCGGGCATCATGCTGCTGGCGCGCAAGGGCTTCGGCCGCTCCGGGCAGCCCGCCGCGAACAACTCCGCCGGCGTCTTCGACGGCTGGGAGGTGGCGCTGCAGCGCTACAACGGCCGCTCGGACAAGGCGGCGGACGGGCGGCCCTACCGCGAGAACTACGCCGAGCGCATCCAGGACCGCGCCGCGAATCCGCAGGAGCGGACGCCGATTTCGATTTTGACGAAGAAGAAGGGTGAAGCCCAGCAGGGCAAATGAGGAACATGGAAAAGAAGAACGAGCCGCCGAGTCTGTTTGACAATCCGGAACTTTTCGCCGCGCCGGCGGAGAACTCCCCCGCGCAGCCGGGGCTGACCGGCAGCGGACCGCTGCGCGACCTTTACGACTTTAACTTCCGCCAGTATTCGGCCTATGTCATCTGCTCGCGCGCGATTCCCGCGCTCGAGGACGGCCTGAAGCCGGTGCAGCGGCGCATCATGCATTCGCTGTACGAGAAGGACGACGGACGCTACACCAAGGTCGCCAACATCGTCGGCCACTGCATGCAGTACCATCCGCACGGCGACGCGTCGATCGGCGACGCCCTCTGCGTGCTGACGAACAAGCTCTGGGGCAAGGGCAAGGGCTATCTCATCGACGGACAGGGCAACTACGGCTCGCTGCTCACCGGCATGCCGCACGCGGCGACGCGATACATCGAGTGCCGGCTCACCGAGCTCGCGCGCAAGGAGGTCTTCAACCGCAAGACCACCTCGTATGTGCCGAACTACGACGGACGCAAGGAGGAGCCGGTCTATCTGCCCGCGAAGATCCCGCTCCTGCTGATGCTCGGGGCGGACGGCATCGCGGTCGGGCTTTCGACGTCGATCCTGCCGCACAACTTCATCGAGCTGCTGGAGGCGGAGATCGCGATCCTGCAGAAGAAGCCGTTCGAGATATTCCCCGATTTCCAGCTCGGCGGCATCATGGACGCGTCGGAGTACCAGGACGGACTCGGCAAGGTGAAGGTCCGCGCGAAGATCGAGAAGGAGGGCAAGGGGCTCGTCATCACCGAACTGCCCTGGGGCGAGACCACCGATTCGCTCGCCGAGTCGATCGAGGACGCGATCAAGAAGAAGAAGGTCGCGGTCCGCAAGCTCCACGACTTAACGAGCGACAAGGTCCGCATCGAGCTCGAGCTGCAGACCGGCGAGAGCCAAGACAAGGTGATGACCGCGCTTTATGCGTTCACGAACTGCGAGAAGTCGCTTTCTTCGCGTCCGATCGTGCTGGAAGGCGGACGCCCGAAGCTGATGTCGGTCTCCGAGATCCTCCGCCGCAACGTCGAACGGCTCGTCGCGCTGACCAAGAAGGAGCAGGAGATCCGGCTGGGCGAGCTTGACGAGCTCTTCCACGCGCGGACACTTGACCGCATCTTCATCGAGGAGCGCATCTACAAGCGCATCGAGGCGGAGAAGACCTACGAGGGCGTGAAGGCGACGATCCGGACCGGCTTCCAGCCGTTTCTCAAGGAGTTGCGCCATCCCGAGATCACGGACGACGACATCGAGCGGCTGCTGAAGATCCCGATCCGGCGCATCTCCCAGTTCGACATCGACAAGAACCGCGAGGAGATCGAGGGGATCCTCAAGGAGGAGGCGGAGGTCAACGACAACCTCGTCCACCTCCGGGCGTTCGTGATCAAGTACCTCAAGGGCCTTGTCAAGACCTACGGCAAGAACTATCCGCGCTGCACCCAGATCATGAAGGGCGCGTTCAAGCAGGTCGACGTGCGGGCAATCACCGCGTCCGAGCTGACGATCCGCTGGGACCGCGAGAACAACTACGTCGGGTCCGGCCTGCGCGGCGGCGACGAGCTTTTCAAGTGCTCCTCGCTCGACGAGCTGATCCTCGTCTGGAAGGACGGCAAGTTCCGCAAGGTCCAGCCCGAGGACAAGATCTTCGTCGACAAGAACCTGCTTGCGGTGATGCGCTACGACCAGGAGAAGGACCGCGAGCTGGACTTCACCTGCGTCTACGAAGAGGGCGGTTATGGCTTCAGCTACATCAAGCGCTTCCGGTTCGGCGGACTCATCCGCAACAAGGACTACCGTCTGGCGCCCGAGAAGCCGAAGTCGAAGATCCTCCTCTTCCAGAAGGGCTGCCCGGAGGCGCTGTACGTGCGGTTCAAGCCGATGAAGAACCAGCGCATCCACCAGCAGTACTTCCTGCCGACGGAGCAGATGCCGCGGACGAACGCGGAGACCGGCAAGATCGAGAAGCAGGACGTGGTCGCGATCCGCACGGCCTCGGCGAAGGGCAAGCAGCTCACCACCAAGCCGATTGCGCGCATTTCCGCGTCGAAAGGGTCGTGGTGGGACGAGTCGGAGACGCCGTCGAAGGGCATCCTCGACTGACGCGGACTTTGTCCTTAGAAAATGCTATAATAGAAGGATATGGAATTCGAGAATACAATCGGTCTGGAGACCCACGTGCAGCTGAAAACGCGCACGAAAATGTTCTGCGGCTGCCTGCTGAAGACGGGTTGCGAGCCTAACCGCAACGTCTGCCCCGTCTGCCTGGGGTATCCCGGTGCGCTGCCGGTGATGAACAAGGAGGCCGTGCGGATGACGGTGATGTCGGGCATGATGCTCGGCTGCGAGGTCAACCGCCACGCGACCTTCGACCGCAAGAACTACTTCTACCCCGACATGGCCAAGGACTATCAGATCTCCGAAAACGGCCAGCCGCTCTGCATCGGCGGCGGCGTGGAGATCACCCGCGCCGACGGGACGCGCAAGTTCATCCGCATCAACCACATCCACCTCGAGGAGGACGCGGCGAAGATCAACCACTACGCGTCCAGCTCGGGCGTCGACTTCAACCGCGGCGGAACGCCGCTGATGGAGATCGTCTCCGAGCCCGACCTCTCGTCTGCCGACGAGGCGATCGCGTATCTTACCGCCCTTAAGGAGATGCTCGTCTACGCGGGCGTCAGCGACTGCAACCTCGAAGAGGGCAACATGCGCTCCGACGTCAACATCTCGATCCGCCCCGTGGGCGAGACGAAGCTGGGGACGAAGGTCGAGATCAAGAACATGAACACCTTTAAGGGCATTCACGCGGCGCTCGAATACGAGGCGCGGCGGCAGCGCGAGTGCATGGCCCATTCGATCCCGATCGTGCAGGAGACGCGGCGCTGGGACGGCGAGGCGATGGAGACGGCGTCGATGCGCTCGAAGGAGAACGCGCACGACTACCGCTACTTCCCCGAGCCGGACCTCGTGCCCGTCGAGCTTTCGGAGGAGCAGATCGCCGAATGGCGCCGGCTCCTCCCGGAGAAGCCGGAGGCGCGGCGCGCGCGGATGGTCGCCGACTATGGCATCGCCGAATACGACGCGGACGTCCTTTCGCAGCACAAGGCCAACGCGGACTTCTTCGAGCGCGCCTGCGGCGTCCTCAAGGCGGAGGTCGGAGGTGAAGGCGAGCAGCGGAAGGTCTTCAAGTCGCTCTGCAACCTGTT
The DNA here is from genome assembly GCA_045628545.1 of Kiritimatiellia bacterium. Taxonomy (GTDB): domain Bacteria; phylum Verrucomicrobiota; class Kiritimatiellia; order RFP12; family UBA1067; genus UBA1067. Next base: position 30,641 of record JAZQPI010000012.1, on the reverse strand, counting down.
CATGGGCGACGTGATGGCGCTGATGAACGCCACCGGCAAGGCGATCGGAGACTGCGCGATGACGCCGGAGGCCATCGCGGCGCTGGTGAAGCTGAGCGCGGCGGGGACGATCAACGGCCCGACTCTGAAGGAGCTCCTCCCCGAGATCTTCGAGAAGGGCGGCGATCCTGCGGCGATCGTCAAGGAGCGCGGGCTCGGAGCGGTCAGCGACACGGGCGCGCTCGAGGCGTGCGTCGACCAGGCGATCGCGGCGAACCCGGGTCCGGTCGCCGACTTCAAGGCGGGCAAGAAGGCCGCGGCCGGGTTCTTCGTCGGCCAGGTGATGAAGCTTTCGAAGGGCAAGGCCGACCCGAAGCTCGTCGGCGGCATCGTGGCGCGCAAGCTCGCCGCGCTGGGCCTCGCGCTCGCGCTGATGCTTTTCGCGGGCTGCGTCTCCTACGAGACGAAGCAGACCGTGCGGTTCATCGACAATGACGGACGCTTCCTCTCCGTCGACTATCAGCGCGGGGATGGAGACCATGTCTCGACTTACAAGCTGGACGGTACCGAACACGAGTTCAAGTCCAACCTCCGGGTGATCGTAGAACTTCCGGACGGCACGTCCTTCAAGGCCTACCAGTGTTTGAATGTGCTCCGTTCGGGGACCTTGTACCGGTCTGATGACGAGGAGTGGATGTTTCATGCCAACGGCGTCCTCGTGTCTGCCTACCGTCAGCTGCCAGACAAGAGCGACTACCAGCTCGTGTTCCAGGGCGTGATGTGCCGGCCGAACTGAAGGGGGGAAGCGTGAATCCGCTTGAAAACATCCGGGTCGTCCTGGTCGGGACGCTGTACACCGGGAACGTCGGTTCGAGCTGCCGCGCCATGGCCAACATGGGCATCCACCATCTGCGGCTGGCGGCTCCGAACCTCCAGAATTCGTGGGACGAGGGCGAGCGGCTCGCGGTCCACGCGACCGACATCCTCGCCGCGCGCGAGGAGTTCGCGACTTTCGAGGAGGCCGTGGCGGACTGCGTGGCGGGCGTCGGGACGACCGCGCGCGGGGGCCTGTACCGGCAGCACGTGAAGGCGCCTCGGGATTGCGCGGCGGACATCCTCGCCCTCGCCGAGACGGGGCCGGTCGCGCTGGTGTTCGGCCGGGAGGACAAGGGGCTCTTGAACGAGGAGATCGCGCAGTGCACGCATCTCATCCGCATTCCGGTCGACGAGGGGTACACGTCGATCAACCTGTCGCAGGCCGTGCTGATCACCTGCTACGAGTTCTTCACGGCTACCGGCCGCTACGTGCCGCCGCATGAGAAGGCGCCGCCGGCCCCGCAGGCGCAGAAGATGCAGCTGATGAAGAACTGGTCGCAGATGCTGCAGGAGATCGGCTTCATGAAGAGCGAGCAGGCGGATCATTTCATGCAGGGATTTCACAGGGTGTTTTCGCGCGGCGTGTTCACCAAAGACGACGCGGCCCTGATGCTCGGCGTCGCCAGGCAGGCGATCTGGGCGAAGAACCATTCCGTGGAGGGTTGAGTATGGCGAAGAAACTGCTGATCGTGGAGTCTCCCGCAAAGGCGAAGACCATCGGCAAATACCTGGGCGGCGAGTTTGTCGTCAAGAGCTCGGTCGGACACATCCGCGACCTGCCGAAGGGGTCGGGCGCGATCAAGGTCGAATCCGACGGCGAATCGCGCTGGAAGTTCACGCCGAAATACGAGATTTCGGAAGGCAAGACGAAGGTCGTCAACGAACTGAAGAGCGCGGTGAAGTCGGTGGACGAGATCTATCTGGCGAGCGACCCTGACCGCGAGGGGGAGGCGATCGCCTGGCATCTGCGCGAAGTCCTCTCGCCCGTCGCGGGCGACAAGCCGTTCAGGCGCATCACCTACAACGAAATCACCAAGGGGGCGGTCCTCAAGGCCGTCGCCGAGCCGCGTGACGTCGACATGCCGCTCGTCGACGCGCAGCAGGCCCGCCGTATCCTCGACCGGCTGGTGGGCTACAAGGTCTCGCCGCTGCTGTGGAAGAACATCTCCTGCTCCAACAACCGCACGCTCAGCGCCGGCCGGGTGCAGTCCGGCGCGCTGCGCCTCCTGGTCGAGCGCCAGCGCGAGATCGACGCCTTCACGCCCGAGACCTACTTCCTCGTCGGCGTCGAGGCCCAGAAGCCCGGGGACGCCGCTTCGAAGTTCACCGCCCGTCTGGCGCGGCTGGACGACGCCAAGCCCGAGCTTAAGACGAAGCAGACGGTCGACAACCTCTTCCTCGACCTCGCCGACGCGACGCTGGAGGTGACGGACCTGAAGTCCCAGCGCAAGCTGCGCCACGCGCTGCCGCCGTTCACGACCTCCACGCTCCAGCAGGCGGCGTCGAGCGTCCTCGGCTTCGCGCCCGGCCGGACGATGAAGCTGGCGCAGTCGCTCTACGAAAAGGGGCACATCACCTACATGCGAACCGACTCGGTCAACGTCTCCGAAGTCGCCCGCGCGGCGGCCAAGACGTTCATCGAGGAGCGTTACGGCGCGGACTACTATCCGCCCAAGCCGAACTTCTTCAAGTCGAAGGAGACCGCTCAGGGCGCGCACGAGGCCATCCGTCCGACGGACGTCGCCGCCGAGCCGTCCGCGCTCGGGCTCGACGCCTCCGAACTGAAGCTCTACGACCTCGTCTGGCGGCGCTTCCTCGCCAGCCAGATGGCCGATGCGCGCACGACCCTGCGCACCGTCTCGCTCCAGCCGCGCAAGAACGGCCTCGCCCACCGCTACCTCTTTACCGCGAGCGCCACCGAGATCGACTTCGAGGGCTTCCTCAAGGTGATGCAGCTCTCGCTCAAGAAGAAGGCGAAGGACGGCGAAGATGAGGACGAGGATTCCGACGAGGTGACGAAGCTGCCCGCGCTGACGGTCGGCGAGTCGCTGGACGCGGTGCGGTGGCTGGCGGACGAGAAGCACACGAAAGGCCCTGCCCACTATTCCGAGGCGTCGCTCATCAAGGCGCTGGAGGAGAACGGCGTCGGCCGTCCGTCCACCTACGCGGCGACGATCGAGACGCTCAAGACGCGCGAATACGCCAAGAGCGAGAAGCGCAAGCTGATACCGCTCGAACGCGGCAAGCTCGTCTGCGACTGGCTGGTCGCCAAGCTGGACGGGCTTTTCAACGTCGGCTACACCGCCAAGATGGAGGCCGAGCTCGACCAGGTGGCCGAGAACGGCGTGAGCATGGACGCGATGCTGAGCGCCTTCTACGCGAAGTTCCTTGAGGCGATCAAGGGCTGTGCCGCGGAAGCTCCGGACCGCGCCAAGTTCGACACGGTCTTCGCGCTGCTGGACCAGGTCAAGGAGTGGAAGCCGGCGAAGAAGGTCGGCAAGCGCGTCTACGACGACAAGGCGTTCGTAGAAAGCGTCCGCGAGCAGGCCGAGAAGGGCGAGCGCGAGCTTTCGGCGCGGCAGCTCGAGTTCCTGGTGCGGATGGTGCTGCTGTACGCGGGGCAGATTCCGGGCGCGGAGGAGAAGTTGCGCGAGTTCGGCCTCGTCGGGAACGCGGTGGCACGCGGCGAAAAGGCCGACCCCGCGCTGGTGAAGTGGTGCTTCGAGGTGATGGACCGCATCGGCGGGATGTCGCAGAATCCGTTCCTGCGCAGCCTGCGCGAGCAGTACGACCACGGGCGCGGGCTTTCGCCCAAGCAGTTCCAGATTCTGGCGCGGTCCGTCGGCGAAAACGCCGGCGAACTTCCCGACTGCGCCGAAATCCGCGAACGTCTCTCCGAGTTCGTCGCTGGCGGCTTCGACTCGACTCCGCCTGACGCCGCGGTCCAGGATATCCTCCGGCTGCTGAAAGGCGTGAAGGAATGGCGCCCGGTGGTGAAGCGCGGCCACCGCAACTACGACGACAAGTCGTTCGTCGACAGCCTTTCGGAGCAGTATGCGCGGCGTCATTCGCTTTCGCCGCGGCAGGCCATCGCCCTGCGCCGCGTCGCGTCCGCCTACCGTTCGCAGGTCAAGGAGTTCGAGACCCGCGCGGAGGAACTGGGGCTCAAGGCGGCGAAGGGAGATAAGCCGGAGGAGGATGCCGTTGGCTGATCCGCTGGTCAGCCGCTTCATCACCTACCTGACGGCGGAGCGCGACGCCTCCGCCCATACCGTGTCTTCATACCTTTCCGACATCGCCCAGCTGGGCGCCTGGCTCGTCGGAGGCGAAGAGGGCAAGGCTCCCGACTGGACGAAGCTGGACGACCTCTCGGCGCGGCGGTTCGTCGTCGCGCGGACGACGGCTGGGGACGATGCGCGGACGATCGCGCGCAAGCTCTCGTCGCTACGCGCCTTTTACCGCTTCCTCCAGCGCGAAAACCTGGCTTTGGACAACCCCTTCGCCCAGATCCGCGGTCCGCGCCAGGCCCGGCGGCTGCCGAAGGTGCTCTCGGCAGAAGAGGTCGACCGCTTTCTTGAGCGTCCGCTGCTCGACTTCGAAGAGGGGTCGGTCAGCGAATACGCGTGCCTGCGCGACACCGCATTCTTCGAATCGCTTTACTCGACCGGCTGTCGCATCAGCGAGATGCTCGCCGTGACCTGGCGCGAGATCAACTGGGCGGACGGGACGATCATCGTGACCGGCAAGGGACGCAAGGACCGTCTCGTCATCCTCGGCTCGAAGGCCCTGGCGGCGCTGCGGACGCTTCGCGACTATCTGGCGGGTGTGCGTCCAGCGACTGCGTTTGATGGCGAACGGATTTTCTTGGGCGACGGCTTTGGCCCCCTCTCCGCGCGGTTCGTCCAGCGGCGCATGAAGCGCTATCTCGCCGAGGCGGAACTGCCGACGGACCTCTCGCCGCACAAGCTCCGCCACAGCTTCGCGACGCATCTCCTGGACGCGGGGGCGGATCTCCGCAGCGTGCAGGAGATGCTCGGCCATTCGTCGCTTTCGACGACGCAGATCTACACGCACGTCTCCATCGAACGCCTCCGTGACCAGTACGCGAAGGCCCATCCGCGAGCGGACGCCTGAGGAACGGAGGAAACGATGCAGATACTCGAAGTCGGAGGCGTGAAAATCGAAGGCGTGCGGGCGTGCCTGCCCGAACGCGCGGCGGACAGCCTGACGGACTGCCTGCGGCTCTTCGGCGACGCGGAGCGGGCCCGCGCGGTCGTCGAGACGACCGGCGTCCGGAGCCGCCGCCTGGCCGAGCCCGGGACGACTTCCCTCGACCTCTGCTGCCGCGCGGCCGAGACGCTGTTCACCGAAACCGCCGCGGTTTCCGGACAGACCCCGGAGGCGGTTCGCGCGGACATCGGCGCGGTCGTGTCCGTCTCGCTGACGCCCGAACGGCTGATGCCGGGGAACGCCAGCCAGGCGCAGCGGCGGCTCGGACTGCCGACCGACCTTGCCGCGTTCGAGCTGACGCAGGCCTGCGCGGGGTATCCGTACGGACTTTACCTGGCGGGGACGCTGGCGCGGTCGCTCGGCCGCCGCGTGCTGCTTCTGGACGGCGACGTGCAGAGCGCGGTGACGGCTCCCGACGACGCGGCGACAGTGCCGGTCCTCTCCGACGCCGGCACGGCGACGCTCGTCGCGCCGACGGACGACAAGTCCGCCGAACCGTGGCGCTTCGCCTTTATGACGGCGGGCGCGGGAGGGGACGCGCTGACGCTTTCGCCCGGCGGAACGATCGCGATGGACGGCTTCGCGGTGTTCCGCTTCGTGGCTGCGGACGTCCAGACCTTCCTGCAGGCGTTTCTCCAGGAGACAGGCCGGACCGCCGACGACTTCGCGGCGTTCGTGCCGCATCAGGCGAACGTCTACATGGTGTCCAGGCTGGCGCAGGCGCTGGGATTCGCGGCGGAACGGCTGTGGATCAGCGCCGACACCTGCGGCAATCCGGCGTCGGCGTCCGTCCCGGTCACGCTGGCGGCGCACGGTCCGGGGGCGGGACGGGTGCTGCTGGCCGGTTTCGGCGGCGGCCTTGCGGCCGCTGCTGCCGACATTGGCTACTGAGGTTTGAAACTAATTCTGTATTTTGGTATAATCGTAAGATAATAGTGTTCTCTGGTGCGTGGCATAGAAAAAGGACTCATGACATGAAGAAACTGTTGCTGTTGCTGGCGGTTGCGGCCGCGGGATTGTCGATTCTGGCGGACGGACCGCGTTCACGGATTGGGCTGAGGTGGTCGAGTCAGCCGGCCTTTACCGAGGGCCGCGCGTCGACGAAGGTGCCCGAGCCGGACGACGGCAAGTGGTGGCCGATCGGCAATTCCAACGGCGGCTGGTTCTCCTATTCGCCATTCTGGACCTGGGAGAAGGGCAAGCACGTTCAGCGTCAGCCCTTCTTTACCAGCGAACAGGCCGGCAAGGCCCTGAGCACCTGGTTCAAAGCCGATGTCCCCGTCAAGGCCGAGGATCGCGGCCGGGTCATCGTCTTTTCGCACGAGAATCCCGAATACGACGTGCTGGTGCGCATGAACGGCAAGGTCGTTGGCGAGATTCTGCGTCCGGGCGGGGCTCTGGACCTGACCGACGCGGTCACCTTCGGCGCGACGAACCGTCTGGAGATGTTCGCGACGCGAGAGAACGTCGGCGTGAGCGAAAAGGAGACGCGCTACTGGGGCTATCAGTCCAATCCCTATGATGAGAAGATGAAGTACTCCGGCCGAAGCTGTCCGCGCGGGCGGATAGAGATTCGCGCGGCGGCTTCGCTTGAGGACGTCTATCTCAAGCCGTGCGCGGAGAAGCGGTCAGTCACTATCGCCACCGAGATCCGTTCGCTCGCCGACCGCCCGGTCAAGCTGAAGGCGGAGTTTTTGGACGATGACGACAAGGTCGTCAAGACCTTTTCCGCCGAGGTTCGGGCCAAGAAGGGGGTGTCCGCCTTCGAGCAGACGTTTGACTGGCCGGACGTGAAGTTCTGGGAGACGTCGCGTCCCGCCGTTTACCGGGTGCGCGTGTCGCTGGACGACGGTGCTGACGTCTATCCGGAGTTCGTCTGGGGCTTCCGCGAACTCGTCCGCAAAGGCCGCGAAATCTGGATGAACGGCCATGTCCAGCATTTCCGCGGCAACTACGGCTGCTATCTTCAGCTGGCCAGTACGGAGGATCAGTGTCTCGGCGGCATAGTCCTTTTGAAGCGGCTCGGCTTCAACCTCCTCTACGGCACGCATTCGTTCCAGTCGGTGCCGGAACACGCCCAGCCGTTCCTCGACACGGCCGCGCGTCAGGGCATGGCGCTCTTTCTGGGCGGTCCGAACATCAACGACATGGGGTTCGGCTTTTCGCGTGACCAGGAGGCGCTCAAGCAGTACGCCCGCTACGCCAATTACGTGATGCGCAAGTACCGCAATTCGCCCGCGATTATCGCCTTCAACGTCGGTGTCAACACCTACTGTCCGGCGGTCAACATGCGTCCCGAGCGGCTGGGGCAGTTCAAGGACACCACGCAGAGCGCCCAGCGCATTGACGCCGCTTGCGCGGCCTGTCGCGCGGTCCATCCGAACGCGTTCTACTTCTCCCACGCCGACGGGTCGACGGGCGAGATCTCCTCGAACAACCTCTACCTCAACTTCACGCCGTTGCAGGAGCGCGAGGAGTGGCTGGCGCAGTGGTCGAAGAACGGCATCCTGCCGTGGTACGCCGCCGAATGGGGCCAGCCTTACCGCGGCAGCTACTGGCACATGTACGTGAACTTCATCTTCACCGAGTGGATGTCCGTCTACTATGGCGAGGAGGCGTACCGCACCGAACCCGAGAAGTGCATGCAGTACACGCTTAAGATGGGGCAGGCCAACACCTCGTGGCACGGCGCGGAAGTCCCCGAAATGAAGCTGTGGGACTATCCGCTCTTCACGAAGTTCGTCGACCTCCTGAACTGGCGGACGCTCCGCTCGTTCCGCGCCTACGGAATGAACGGCGGATTGATGAACTTCAACGTCGGCGAGGCGTTCGGCAATCCCACCGGGCGCCATGTTCCGCTGATGGACTACCGCAGCATCCCGGTGCCGGACGGGCGCCCCGAGTGGGCGAATCCGTCCTACGACATCTTCCAGCGCGGCAACCACGACTTCCTCGGGTTCATCGGCGGCGGCGACGGCGAACACGCGGACCGCACCCACGCCTATTACGTCGGCGAGGAGATCCGCAAGGACGCCGTGCTGATCTGGGACGGCTTCGGCGAGCGCACGGTGCACGTCGAGTGGAAGGCCCAGTTCGGCGGCGACCCCAATTGGCAGCGGAATCTCGAGGGGGTGGCCGGACGGTTCTCGCAGACGCTCAAGACGGGCGACATCGTCAAGGTGCCGATTTCGTTCACGGTGTCGCAGCTCCCGCCCGAAACCGGCGGCAACCCGTGGTCGGGCAATCTCTGCCTGTACGTGACCGATCCCGACACGCACGAGTTCCTCGCGTCCGACAAGTTCCAGTTCGAGATCTATCCTGAACACTGGCTCACCAAACGCCGCGTCGACCAGAACCAGCGGCTGCCGGTCTTCGTGTGGTCGCCAGATGGTTCCGTCTCTAACAACACGGCGGCGGCGTTCCTGCGCGAAATGGGCGTCGGCTTCAAGCCGCTGACGGCGGCGGCCTTCACCAATCTGCCCGCGCGCGCGGCGCTGTTCGTCGGCCAGAACATGCTCGATCCTCAGGTGTGGGGGCTTCTGAACGCCGAGCGGATCGCCAAGGGCCTGCGCGTCGTCGTGATGCCGCAGCGCGCGGAAGTCTGGCAGGCGATCGGCTTCGCCTGCGAAGACGCCCAGTCGCGCAAGCTCTGGCCGACCGCGGCGTTCGGCGGCGCGAACTCCGCTTCGTTCGACCACTGGCGCGGTTCGCCACAGGGCTACGGCGCCGACTTCGGGCACGTGATGACCGCCAAGGGGACGCGAGGACCGCGCGGCACGCACCGTCACTCGATCTGCTCGCTGCCGCTCCGCATTCCCGAAACGCTCGGCTTCGAGCCGCTTGTCGTCGGCGAGTTCGACATGAACTACGCTGGCCTCATCCGCTATTTCCACGGCGCGGGGGCGCTCACTTTCTGCGCGCTCGACTTCGCCGGCCGTCTGCGGACCGATCCGGGGGCGCGGGATGTCGCCAGGGTGATGCTGGACGGCGTCCTCAACCGTGGCGTGCCCGCGCACAACCGCCGCGTTTACGCGGACGGCGAACTCGCCGAGCGGGTGCTTAAGGACATCCGTGCCGACTTCGACCCGCTGCCGGCCGACGACGCGGCGGTGGAGACAAACTCGGTCGTGCTGGTCGGACGCTCGAAGAACCTGAAGTGGGAGCGCGTTTCGGCGCTGCGCGAAAACCGCGCGTGCCGGTTCGTCATCCTGAACGAAGACGCGCTCGCTGAAGCTGCGGGGCTGACGCTCCGTCCCGCCGAGAAGTTCTGGCACAGCTATCCCGAGCAGCGGGATCTCGGCCGCGAGTTCGGTCGCCACCGGACCTTCACCGGCCTTTCCCGCAAGCACCTGCGCTGGCGTGACGCGATGGAGACGCGCCGGTTCGCGCCGCCGGCGAAGGACGTGAAGTGGGACGTTCTGTGCGACGGGCTTTTCGCCGTGCCGCGTCGCGCCAACGACGGTCAGGACGAGGTGCTCTTCATCCAGCTCGACCCGTATCTGCTCACCGATCGCTACGCGGAGAAGGTTCGCGCGGATCCGAAGGACTGGAAGTCGAGCTGCGAACGCAACACGGTGTCGCTTTCGGAGGAGCACTCCCGCGAGATGATTTCGCGTATCCTCTGCAACCTCGGAGTCCGCACGGGCGAGGCCCTGACGAAACGGCTGCTGACCTTTAGCCGCGCCCAGCCTGGCTTCCGCAATCCGAATCCGTGGCATATCCTCGGGCCGTTCGCCCGCGAGGGAATGACGGCCGAGGCGGCGCTGGACTGGAAGCCGTCCGACCAGGCCGAGGAGATGGCGGTCGACGCGACGTTCAACCCCAATCCGGTCTTCACGCTGCCGCAGGGCGGGGAGCCGGTCAATTGGCGTCCGTCGATTACGCCTAACCCCGACGGCAAGGTCGATACGCTCTGCTTCCGCTTCACCACGGACGGCGAGAATCGTTTCGGCGCGGCGAATTCCGTGACGACCGATGACGGCCGCGGACGGCCGGAGGTCAACTACTACGTCAGCGACTTCGAGTCGTACGGCGGCGGCGACGGAGCACTGTCCGTCAAGGCGAAAAGCGGTTCGCTTGTCGTCTGGTTGAACGGCAAAGAGGTTTTCCGCGCCGCGTCGGTCGGCAAAGACGGAGTCAAGGTTCCGGTTCGGATGACTCAGGGCGTCAATCGGATCGGCGTCAAGCACGGCTGCCCCGAGCCGCTTCAGCGCAACGCCTTCTATCTGCAGGTGTCGGACGATCCAGCTATCGTCCGCGAACTGGCGGCGAAGGAGTCCGGCGCGGAACCCAAGGCGGCGCAGGCTGCCGGCGCGCCGGTCGAGGACCTCTACAACATGCTTTACCGCAAGTTCGACCCGTACATGTACGTCTACTGGTAAGCAGGCGGCGAAAGAGGATCGCGAGGTTTTATGGAAGTGGCGAATAAGAAATCTGTGCGGTTGGCGTCACTGGACGCCTTTCGCGGGTTTGACATGTTTTGGATTATGGGGATGGATGAGTTCCTCGCCGCTTTTGCCGCGGTCCTCGGGTATCCTAACTTCGCCGAGGATTTCGGACACCTGCCGTGGGAAGGCCTCCATTTCATGGATTTCGTCTTTCCGGCGTTTCTGTTCCTGGCCGGGGCGAGTTTTCCGTTCTCCTGCGCGAAGAGCGCGGAGCGGGGACTGTCGCGGATGGCGATTGCGATGCGAGCACTTCGGCGCGGCGTTGTGCTCGCGCTGCTCGGGACGGTCATCTACAACCGGTTCCTCGCGGAGATGGATTTCGCGACGTTCCGGATTCCGAGCGTGTTGGGCTATGTCGGCTTCGGTTGGACGGTGGCGGCGTGGATCTACCTCTGGATGAAGGACGTGCGTGCGCGTATCGGAATCGCGGCGGCGATTCTTCTGGCCGTGACGCTCGTCTTCGGTTTCGTCCCGGCGCCTGACGCGCCAGCCGGCGCGGTCCGCTTTTCGCAAGAGTGGCATCTCGGATGCTGGCTCGACCGGACTGTTCTCGGCGCCCACTGTTTCGCCGCGCGCTTCGACCCCGAGGGCTTCGGCGGACTGCTCTGCACCGTTGTTTCGGCGATGCTCGGAATGTTCGCGGGAGAGATCGTGCGCAAGGGCGATTCCCGTCCTACGGAACGCAAGGCGCTGCAACTTCTGCTGGCGGGGGCGGTGTGCGCGGCGCTCGGATATGCGCTGTCGTTTTTCTATCCGATTATCAAGAACGTCTGGAGTCCGAGCTATGCGCTGGTGACCGGCGGCGCGGCGTTTGCGATTTTCTCGCTGTTCTATGAGATCGTGGACGTGAAGGGCTGGGCGCGGTTCCCGTTTTTCACGGTGATTGGCGTCAATTCGATTACGATCTACCTTGCGCAGAGGATCGTCGATTTCGACGGGGTGAGCGCATTTTTCCTCGGCGGACTCGCCAACTATCTGCCGGACGGCTGGGGACGGGTACTGGTCCTGTTCGGACATGTCGTCGCGTGCTGGTTGCTGCTCGCGTTTCTGAACAAGAAGAAAATCTATCTGAAGGTCTAAGCGGAACATGGACAGACATTGTTGGCTGAAGGCGGCCTTGCTGGTCGGACTGGTCGGTGGAGTCGTGTCGGCGCGCGCCGCCAAGGGTCCGGAGTCAGGGGGACTGCCGTCGTCCGACTGGACGGCTCTGAGGCGGAACCTGGTCGCCGAACTGGTGTCCGGTGGACATGGCGCGACGGCGGAGCGGGTGAAGGCGATCCTCGCCGCGCAACGTCCGGACGGATCGTGGCCGGAGATCAACTACGCCGACCGGCGGCGGTCCGACGTCTGGTCGCCGCACAAGCATCTCACTGACAAGCTCATGCCCCTGGCGGTCGCCTGGCGGAAGTCGAAGGGCGCGGATAAGAAACGGCTGGCGGAGTCGCTTCACCGCGGACTGACATTCTGGCTGCAGGGCGATTTCACCAGCGACAACTGGTGGTGGAACGAGATTTCGACGCCGATGAATCTTGGCTACGTGGCCTTGCTTTTCGAGCCGGAGCTGACGGCTGACGAGCGTTCGGGCGTCATTCGCGTGATGTCGCGCGCCAAGGTCGGGCGGACCGGACAGAACCGCTCCTGGCTGGGGCTGGGCGTCTTCATGCGGGGGCTGCTCGCGTCCGACGCGGCGACAGTGCGGGAGGGTGCGGCGGCCATGGTTGAGCCGATCCGCGTGTCCGACGCGGAGGGCCTGCGGGCGGACGGAGCGTTCCTCCAGCACGGCATCCAGCAGCAGTTCGGCAACTACGGTCTCGCCTTCTTCACCCAGTCGGCGAATGTCGCCAACGTTTTCGCCGGCACGTCCCTGGCGCTGACGGCGGACCAGATGTCCGCGTTGGAGCTGCTCTGGAACGAAGGCTACCGGTGGGTGCTCTGGAACGGATGGATGCCGGTCGGGGCGATGGACCGCCATCTGCGGCCGCAATACAGTCGAAATAACGCCTTCGGCATCAACCGGTCGAAGGAGGTGCTAGCCAGGGCTGGGGGACGGCTGCGCACGGACAAGCCGACGGGCCTTAAGTATTACGACAGCTGTGCCTACGGCGTCTATCGGGCGGCGGGCTGGATGGCGGAGCTGAAGATGTCAACCTCGAAGATCGTCGGCACGGAGACGTGGATCAACGGCGACAACCTGCGGGGCGGACACATGGCGGACGGCATGCTGACCGTCTATGCGACGGGATCGGAGTATGCGGACATCTTTCCGCTCTGGTCGAACTGGCGGCTGATTCCCGGAGTGACGACCTACCTCAAGAAGCCGCCGTACGTCGGTTCGTGGGAGGACCAGTTCGGCAACAAGGCCGACAGCATCCGGGTGTCTGGCAAGAAGGGCGACAAGCGGGCGACGGTGGACTTCCGGATCGAGCGCGAGGGGCTGACGGCCGACAAGCGCTGGTCGTTTGACGAACGGGGGGTGACCTGTTCGGGGACGGTCCTTTCGGCCGACGCCGCTTCGGGCGAGGTGGTGACGTGCGTCGAGCATGCGCTGGCGCAGCCCAACGCCTCGATCAGGACTTTTTCGGGCGGACGGCTGATCGCCACCAACGGGGCTTTCCGCTACGAAGTCGAAGCGTCCGCCGCGTCGAACGTCGTCGCCGTGATCGAAGACCGCGCCGGGCACTTTTCCGACTTCATCGCCGAGTACGACAAGAAGGATGATGTCGAGTACCGCGGCAAGGTCTTCCTCATCTACATCCGCCACGGCTCGTCGCCGAAGAATTCGACCTACCGCTACCGCGTCAGTTCCAGCAAACGCTGACCAAGCCCCCATGTCAGGACGTTTTTCATACTTTTCCCCTGTTCCGCAATTCAAAAATCGAACAATCATGCATTCCTCCTTTTTGGTATAATGTTGGAATGTCTATGGCTTTGAAAAAGATTGCGGGGAAAGGTGGTGCGCTTCTGTCGGAGGCGTGCGGAATATGCGGTTTCTAATTCATACCTACGGCTGTCAGATGAACGTGCGCGACTCGGAGGCGGTCGAGGCCCTCCTGGTCGCGGCCGGTCACGAACGCGCTGAGGACGAGGCGTCGGCCGAGCTCGTCATCGTCAACAGCTGCACCGTGCGTCAGAAGGCGGAGGAGAAGGCGGTCGGCAAGGTCGGCAACCTGCTGGCGGCCGGCAAGATCGTCGGACTGATGGGCTGCGCCGTGCGGCGGATGGGTCCGGAGGTCTTCCGCCGGTTGCCGAAGCTGCACTTCGCCGTCGGGCCCCGCGCGTTCTGGCGCATTCCCGAAATCGTCGCGGCTGGACGCTTCCCCGTCCTCGACCTCGGAGAGGACGCCGTGCCGAAGGGGCTGGACGCCCATCCGGAGATCCGGCGCGGCGGCACGTTTGCCGCGGTACAGAGCTATGTGACGGTGCTCCTGGGCTGCGACAACCGCTGCAGCTACTGCATCGTTCCCGACGTGCGCGGGCACGAGTATTCGCGCCCGGCTCGGGACGTCGTCGCCGAAGTGAAGTGCCTGGTCGAGCGGGGCGTCAAGGAGGTCTGCCTGCTGGGGCAGAGCGTCCTCCGCTATGGCGTGCGCAATCCGGCCTGGACGCCGGCGGACGGGCCTTCCGCCGTCCGCGAGGCGTTTCCGCGGCTGCTGCGCGCGTTGCAGGAGATCGACGGACTCGAGCGCATCCGCTTCACGTCGGCGCATCCCGGCGGCTGCACGGACGAGCTGCTTGCCGCGTATCGGGACTGTCCGAAGGTGTGCCGCCATCTGCATCTGCCGGTCCAGTCCGGCTCGGACCGCATCTTGAAGGAGATGGGGCGTCACTACACCCGCGCGGAGTATCTCGCGGCGGCGGAACGGCTTCGTGCGCTGGATCCGGAATTCGCGCTGACGACGGACGTCATCGTGGGCTATCCCGGCGAGACGGAGGCGGATTTCGAGGAGACGCGCACGCTGATGGAGGCGGCGGGCTTCGACAACGCCTTCGTCTTCAAGTATTCGCCGCGTCCCGGGACCCGCAGCGCGGCGCTGCCTGACGACGTGCCGACGGCGGAGAAGGAGCGGCGCGACCAGGTGCTTTTGGCGGACCAGGAGGTTCGCGGCCAGCGGCGCAATGACCGGCTGGTGGGAACGGTGCGCGAGGTCATGGTCGAGGGTCCGTCGAAGCGCAACCGGCAGCGGCTTTCGGGGCGCGATTCTGGTAACCGCATCGTGGTGTGGGATTCGCCGGAGGACGCCGCGCCGGCCATTGGCGAACTCGTGCGGGTGTGCATCGTCGAGGCCCATCCCCAGACCCTGATCGGCGCCGCTCATTAATTGTTTATTGCGCTGCCTTTATCAAAAGGCTTCAACTCTCCAACTTTTCGCTCTCGTCCGTACCGTCGGCGTCTCGCCGACTGGCGCACGAGAGCACGAAAGATTGTTTGATTGTTTGGATTGCTTCACTTGACATTTTGTATAACAATGCGATACAATAAGTGTCCATTTGTGTCCGCGATTTGGACAGAGTGACCGAAAGACGGACACCAAAGGTGTGCGAAAACTGTTTTTGACGACATAAAACGTCGTTGGCACGGTTCTTGCTACGTAGATTGCGGTTAATCAAACAGGGGGTAGATTATGAAAATTAAAAAATTAGTGACGAATGCTTTCCTGGCAGGTCTGCTGGGATGGACGTTTGCGGCGCGTGCGGCGGAGTCCGTCGTCGAGCTGGTAGAGGCCGAGGCGAAATCCGTCGCCAGTACGGCTTCGGTCACGGCGAACTACTACTATAAGTACGTGCTCGGCGCGGGGGCGTCCAGCTACGTGTCCTCAACGGGCACCTCGGCAACTCAGAACGGGAAAAAGGCCGCGAAGGTGTCGGCGACGTTTACCGGCGTCGCGTTTACGCCGGACAAGGCGACGATAACCCTTCAGCAGGCGTCGAACAGCAAGTTTACCTCCGGAGTGTCCACGCTTGACACCTATACCGTCTATGTTGCGCAGGCCGACGAGCTGTCGTTGAAGCTCGGCGGCGCGAACGCGATGGTGGCGACGCCGACGATTACGACGGCGGCGGCATGGGCCTGCAAGGTCGCGGACGAGAAAGTGGCGACGGCGACGGTCGTTTCGTCGTCGGCGAAGTCCAGCACGGTGACGATTACTCCGGTCGGTGCCGGGACGACGACGATTGACGTGCGTTCGGGCAGCGAGACCTATGGCGATGGCAACCCCCTCCGCCAGCGCATCACGGTGACCGTCGCGAAGGACGAGGTCGATCTGGGCGTCATCAAGTTCGCGCACGGCGAGGGCGCGCTGCTGACGAACGAGCTGGGACAGGCGATTGCCTGGGAGGACGTGACTGGCGTTTTCACGACGGACGAGCGCATCGCGAAGATCGTGAACGCGGGCGGTTTTGCCGCGGTGACGAACGAGGTGCGTGACGGTTCGGCCGAGATTACGGTCGAGACGGCGCTGAAGAGCTACATCTGCGGCGTGCGCTGTATGACGGTCGAAATCGAGAAGACCGTGAACGCGGCGCTCGTCGCCGACATGTTCAACAAGTCGAACGCGACGATCCGCGTGACTTCGCACGTTCTGACGGGCGTGACGGACGTGCCGACGAACAACATCCTCTTCATCGGGTCGCTCTGCGGCAACCATACGCTGGTGCAGGACACGATCAGCGATGCGTTTTTGGTCCTGTCGAAGAAGGGTAACGTCGACTGGTATCTGTTCGATTACACGGACGCTTCGCAGTCCGCGGTCAAGGACGCGAAGCACTACGGCTCGATCGCCATGAACCAGAAGACGATGCCGACGATTCCGGATTTCGTCAGCGGCGGCCACAAGAACCTGCTGGCGTACCTGACGCAGCTTGACAAGAGCCTGGACGAGGCGACGGTGCGCGAACTGCGCCGCAAATACGCGTATGTCATTCTCGAGTTCGACTGCAACCGAGTGGCCCACGGGCTGACCGCCACGGCGGCGAACCGCGCGCTGGCGAACCGCGTGGCCGAGAAGCTGGCGTGGTACTACGACAACGACCGCGTGATCTGGATCATCGACCCCGCGTCCGACACGAACAACAAGAACGATCCGTCCTACTGCCAGAAGCCGTCGCAGTATTACCGTCCGTCGACTTTCTACATCTCCGCGAGCAAGGACTATAAGCTGGAAGACGGCGCCTGGGAGCTGCTGACCGCGCTGCTCGATCCGCACCGTTATCTGGAGGGACGGGCGATGTCGGAGACGCTGTCCAATTCGTCGGGGGCTTACTACGTAGGCACGAAGAACGAGCTGCAGGCGTTCTACGACAAGGTCGAGAACGTGACGAACATTCTTGAAAAGTACGTCAAGACGACGACGTATTCGGCGCAGCTGGTCGACACGATCCAGGACATCAACAAATCGTTGAGCATCGTTTCCGAGGGCGGAAAGAAGAAGATCAGCTTCTTCACGTGGAAGAACGCCGCGGCGCCGGAGTCCCTCACCAACGTCTACAACACCGCCTTCATTGCCGACCTGCCGAATGACCAGGCGCACTGGGCGGCGGAACCGGCGTCGTCCTTCAAGATCGAGAATGACTATACGGTCGTCGCGAACATTTCTAACCTCACGCAGGAGACGTGGAACAAGTTCGAGATCGAGATCGTCGATGACGGCACGTTCCTGAAGGCGTGCCAGCAGCACGACAAGGAGCATCCGGAAGAGCCGCCGATGGCCGTCTGGGACGAGGCGAACAAGGTCTGGCACCTCGACCCGAACAAGGGTCCGGCGGAAGTCACGCTGTTCGCGAAGGATGGCAAGGAGTCGGTCAAGGCCGCCGCGGCCGCGCGGGCGACGATGCTCGACTGGGGGATGGAGGATCCGATCAAGGAGATGCACATCAAGGTGATCGACGTGACGAAGGTCTATGACGGCATCTCCACGAACGTCCTGGTCGTGTCCGTCACCGACGAGGACGGCGAGCCGGTGAAGGACGTCACGCTCGAGTTCGCTACGGACGAGACGGGTCCGTGGACGTTCGAGGGCCGTACCGACGTGACGGACGAGCCGCTGAAGGTCTATGTCAAGGCGACGGCCGAGGGCTATTACGCGACCACTAATTCCGCGAATCTCGTGATCAAGCCGCGGCACGTGGACGATCCGGCGAAGCCCGGCGATCCCGCGTCCGACACGGGCCTCGACTTCGGCGGCGAGGGCAAGGACAAGGTGCCGTACAAGGGCACGGAGTGGGAGCCTGAGGTCGTCTGCACGAACTCGCTCGGCACGCTCGTCGAGGGCGAGGACTACGAGATCGAGTACTTCGACAACGTCGACGCGACGGACAAGGCGGGCATCGTCGTGACCGGCAAGGGCAACTACACGGGCGTCTTCACCAACTACTTCGAGATCACCAAGGTCCCGCTCACCGTGACGGCCTACGACCAGACGCTCGTCTACGGCGCGGCGGTCCCGGGGACGGACTTCTACACCTTCAAGTACGAGGGCTTCGTGAACGACGAGGACGCGTCGGTGCTGGAGCGGGAGCCGACCTTCGGCAGCGGGTACACGACGAAGACGCTCCCCGCCGACCTGCCGATCGCGAAGGCGACTGACGGCGTCGCGAAGAACTACGAGTTCGTCTACGTCAACGGCACGCTGAAGGTGACCGAGGACGGCATCAAGATCGGCGGGAAGGGTCCGTTCGACCCCGAGCACATGCCCGAACCGCCGGCGAAGGACGACGACGGCGAGAGCGAGACTGGCGTCCGTAACGTCATCAAGGTCTACGACGGCGTGGGCACGAACATCGTCGTCGACGTGACCTGGCCGACGGACGACTACACGGTGACCTACTCGACCGACGGCGGCAAGACCTACGGCCCTGCGCCCTCGTTCGTCGACGTCGTCGACGGCGCGGAGGTCTGGTACAAGGTCGAGGCGCCCGGCTTCACGACGGTCTCCAATTACGCCTACGTGACGGTCCTGCCGCGTCCGGTGACGGTGACGGCGGATCCGCAGACGAAGACCTACGGCGAGGCCGACCCCGAGCTGACGGCGACGGTGGGCGAAGGCTTCATCGGCGGCCCGGCGCTCGTCTACATGGTCGGCCGCGATGAGGGCGAGGACGTGGCGGGCTCGCCGTACGCGATCACCCCCGAGGGCGACGAGCTGCAGGGCAACTACAAGGTCACCTACGTCCCGAGCGAGCTCAAGGTCGTGGCGAAGTCCATCGGACCCGATCCGGACGATCCGACGAAGCCGGGCGATCCCGACATCGTCATCCCGGAGCTGCCGAGCCGCGTCTACGACGGCACGCCCTATGAGCCGGAAGTCGTGATCACGAATCTGACCGCGAATCCGTCCGAGCTCGTGGAGGGACGCGACTACACGCTCGAATACTTCGACAACATCGATGCGACGGAGGAGGCGTATGTCGTGATCACCGGCATCGGCAACTACGACGAGGTCTTCACGAACCGCTTCACGATCCTGCCGCGCGAGGTCACGCTCCGCAGCGGCACGAAGACGATGTACCTCGATCCCGAGAAGCCCGGCGAGAAGGTCGTCTGCTCGAACGAGCTCGTCTGGGTCGCGCACGGCTCGTTCGTGACGAACGCCGCGACGGGGCTTGAGGACTCCTTCACGGTGACGACGCCGCTCGTCGTGCTCGAAAGCTCCGAGCCCTGCGGGCCGGTCGACAACGAATTCGCCGCGGAAGTCGCGCCGGGTCTCGCCACCAACTACGTCTTCGCGTACGAATTCGGCGAACTGGCGATCCTCAGCACGCCGACGAACGCGCACGCCGAGACGCACGAGGAGGTGCCGACGAAGGACGGCAAGGGCATTGTCGACATCGTCATGGACAACGAGGACGCCGGCAAGTACGCCGCGGACCGTCCGCCGGAACTCAACGACCTGGTCGACATGGTCGAGAAGGGTCCGGCGGAAGACGTCGAGGTGCGGCTGCTGATCTCCGAGAACTACGTCCAGGAGTCCTTTGAGGCGGTCAAGAAGGCGGTCGTCGACAAGGCGCGCAAGGAGGGCAAGAAGGAGCGGGATATCGCGAAGTATCAGTACGAGGCCTTCGACATCTCCATCTACGAGACGCACTTCTACTACGAAGACGTCGAGAAGAAGGAGCTGAAGGAGGTCACGGTGCGCGACATCGGCAACGAGATCGACGAGGACCACATGCTGACGATCACGATTCCGTACGCCTTCAATCCGAAGCTGGTCGAGTTCTCGGTCTGGCGCAATCACACCAACGAATCGGCCGATGTCGAGAACGACGGGGTGGCGGAGCTGCCCTATTCCGAGGAGATCATCCCGGGCGTGGAGTCCTGGCGCCGGACCGAAGTCGGAGTGGTCCTCCATATCCGCCGTCTCGCCACGGTGCCGGTCTTCAAGTCGCTCGTCCGCGAGACGCCGCTGCTGACCGGCAGCATGCAGTGGAAGTATCACCGCGCGGGCAGCGTGTTCTACGGCGGACTCGATGTCGTCTGCACGAACGGAGACGCCTGCGTGATCAGCAACCTCTGCTACATCTACGAAGACCGCGAGGACTGCTACCTGCGCAATCTGAAGAGCCAGGACCGGCTTTCCCAGACCTCCTCGGTTGTCTACGGCGGCAAGACGTTCGGCCTCGTCCGTCTGAGCGAAACCGAGAAGACGCTGCAGGCGTCCGGCCTCTTCGTGCCCTGCCGCTACGGCGTCGCCGACTCCACGTTCACCGATCCGCTCTGGAAGGACCGCTATGCCGTGCCGACGGACGAGGAGCGCAAGATCGCGCTGGCGGTGAACGACATCGAAAAGCTGGTGGAGAGAGACCCGACCGTGGTCAACAAGACCCTCGGCTACCTGACCTGGCAGGAAGATGGTGACGACACGATCTACTGGTGCCCGCTCGCCGAAGGGCTGGAGCCGCTGCCGGTCGATCCGCTGGCCGGGACGCTGCAGCCGCTCACGCTGGCGATGGCGAACAAGGTGATGGCCTACGGTCTGCCGCCGACGACGCTGGACAGCGATCCGTCGCTCGACCTCCGGGCGTTCGCGGTCGCTGACGGCGTCGCCAGCGGGCGCGTCGTGACGGTGAGCGCCGACGGAACCGACGGTCTGCCCGGGTCGAACGCGCGTCTCGCGATGCTGGGCGCGGCCTCGCTCGCCGACACGTTCGAGGAAGTGGCCTGGCCGAAGCTGGAGGCTGACGGAACGTTCCGCTTCGAGGTCCCGGCGGGCATCCAGTATTTCACCGTCCGTCTGACGGTCGAGGAAATCATCAAGTAAGGTAAGGAAGGGGGCCCACAATGAACACGAAACATCTTATCGGAATGGTGGTCGCCGGGGTCGCGCTGATGGCAGGCGCGGTGGAGCCGGAGCAGGAGCGCGAGACGTTCGGCAAGTGGCGCATCGGGTTCGGCGGGGCGTTCAACGCGCAGGTCCGGTCCGACCTCGGCATGCGCCGGATGCCGATTCCGCGCCGGTACAGCGTCCCTGTCGGCTCGACCAAGGCCGACGCGCTCGCCCGGGCGCTGGCGCGGCGGTATGACGGCGGCGGCTTCATCGACAGCGACAGCCTCGACAACGGCTTCGACACCGAGAACTGGAAACTGCCGGGGTACACCTATCATGGCAACGGACACTTCGTGCCGGAAAACGCCTATCAGGAGGTGGTCGGCAGTTCGTTCGGACGTCGGCAGTGGGACGAGTCCGACGACCGCTGTCAGTTCGGGCTGTCCGCCGAAATCTCGCGCGAGCTCTGGATCCACGACGAGGAGGAGGAGCACCGGTGGGGCGTTGACTTCGCCGCGGCGTTCTCCTACTTCTTCGCCCGCGGCATCTACAACGCCCGCGGCGTGTCGTCGCGTACGGACACCGTCCGCGACGGCAAGTACAAGACGGACGTCGTTGACGCCGACACCACGTACGACTACGACACCGGCAGGGACCGTTCCGACGCGCAGAACATGTACGGCTACGGGAACTCCGTGCGCACGTTCGCGAGCCCCGCGCTCGGCTTCGTCGGCATCGGCAGCCCGTACGACGCCGGCGGTCCGACGCGCGACGTGACGACCGGTTACCGCTGCCAGGCCGACGGCGACTATCAGGAGCTCGAAATGCTGTTCATGCTCCGTCCGTGGTACGAGATCACGGACTGGTGGCGCGTCTTCGCCGAAGTCGGCGTCGGCGTGAGCTGGGGACGGTTTGACTCCACGTTCTACTGCGAGCGTCGCGCGTACGACGAGGATTTCTCGCAGTGGGACTGCTACGGCGTCGTCGGTCTCGGCACGGTCCTGCGCTACAAGAGCTTCGACATCATGATCGACTTCATGGGCAGGTTCCTGCGGGACGACCTCGAGGTCGACGGCCGCCATGTCAGCGGCAGCATCGACCGCTCCGACTGGGGCATTCGCCTGATGATCGGTTACGAATTTTAACCCCCAGCGACGAAGGCGTACGCCTTCGTCGCTTTTTTTTGAAACTGAAAATGAAACGAACGATCCTTTTCGTCATTGCGGCCGCAGGCCTCGTCGGGAGCGTCATGTCCGCTCCGTTCGACGTCGCCGCGCCCTGGCATATTAGCCTAGCCCCTGTTTAGGGCAATTTGTGCTATAATATTCGCTATGCCTGTCGATGGACGGCGGGCTTAAAAACAAGAAGGGAATTAAAAGATGAAGAAGTTGCTGGTGGCGTTGTCGCTCGTTTTTACGGCCGCGTTCGCGCAGGCGGAGGTGGAGTGGAGCTGGTGGATGGAGAACGGCATGAGCCGTCCCGACGTCTCGTTCGGTCTGGCGACGAAATGCGCCAGCGTCGATGCGCTTGAACTCTCGCTCCTCTACGGCGGCTCGCCTGTCTCCAAGGGCGTGCAGTGGTCCGTCTTCGGCATCAACGACTCCGGCTCCGACTGCGCCCTCCAGGCGTCCTTCTGGTTCAACCGCGGCAACAACCCCTGCGTGCAGCTGGGCATGATCAACGTCGCGAAAGGTCCGACGCTCGACCTCGGGCTCTTGAATGTCGCCGACGCCGCGAAGTTCCAGCTCGGCTTCCTGAACTTCAACCGGAAGGGCTTCCTGCCGGTGTTCATCATCGTGAACTTCGATCCGGACATCTTCGACTGATGAAGCAGCCGGACGAGAAGAAGATCGCCGGGCTCGTGAGGAAGCTCCTCGTCGAGCTCGGCGAAGATCCGAAGCGGGAGGGGCTGGCGCGGACGCCGGAGCGCGTCGCGAAGTCCCTCGCGTTTCTGACGCGGGGTTACCGCCAGAGTTTGAAGGCGGTCGTCAACGGCGCGAAGTTCACGTCGGGGACGAATCACATGGTGATCCTCAAGGACATCGAGCTGTATTCGCTGTGCGAGCACCATCTGCTGCCGTTCTACGGCAAGTGCGCCATCGGCTACATTTCGAAGGGCAAGGTCCTCGGCGTCTCCAAACTCGCGCGCATCGTGGACATGTTCGCTCGGCGGCTCCAGATCCAGGAGCGGATGACCGAGCAGATCGCCGACGCCATCATGGCGGAGGCTGGGGCCGAAGGCGTGGGCGTCGTCATCCGCGCCAAGCACCTCTGCATGATGATGCGGGGGGTCGAGAAGCAGAATTCCGAAATGACGACGTCGGCCGTGCTGGGGTCCTTTAGGACGGACGAGAAAGTGAGACAGGAGTTCCTGTCGCTGATCAAATGAAACGGATTTTAACGATTCAGGACATTTCGTGCGTCGGGCAGTGCTCGACGACGGTGGCGCTGCCGCTCGTGAGCGCGTGCGGCGTCGAATGTGCGATTCTGCCGCCGGCGTTGCTCTCGAACCATACCGGCGGCTTCAAGTCGTGGAGTTTCGCCGACCTTACCGCCGAACTGCCGCGCGTCGAGGCGCAGTGGGTGGCGCAGGGCGTCAAGTTCGACGCCTTCTACACCGGCTACGTCTGCGAATCGCACATCGAGCCGATCCTCTCGATCGAGAAGTCGTGCGCGAATCCGGGTGCGCTGGTGATCGTCGATCCCGCGATGGCCGACAACGGCGTTCTTTACAAGGGTTTCGCGGCGGACTTCCCGTCGAAGATGGCCCGGCTCGCGGCGGCGGCGGACTATCTGCTGCCGAACCTTACCGAGGCGGCGCTGCTGGCGGGAGAGGACCCGATGGAGTTCGTCCGTCCCGACGGCGTGACCGCGCCGCGCGAACGGGTCGAGGCGCTGATCGCGAAACTCCACGCGCTGGGGGCGAGGAACGTCGTCCTGACGGGCGTGAGCTTCGCGCGCGACGAGCTCGGCAGCGCGGTCTCGGACGGACGCTCGGTCGTCTACGACTTCAATCCGCGGCTCTCCCGCATGAGCCACGGGACGGGCGACGTCTTCGCGAGCGTCTTCGCTGGCGCCGTGCTGCGCGGACGGTCTGCGGCGGATGCGGCGGCGCTTGCGGCCGATACGGTCTGCGAGGCGATCCGGATGACGGACGACGAGCACTGGTACGGCGTCAGCTTCGAGCGGATCATTCCGTACCTGGTCCGTCAGCTCGGCGACTGACCGTCTTCGCGCGGAGGCGGGACGTGTCGGTCGGAAGGTGGTTCTGGACTTCGGTGTGCGCGGGTGCGCTGGCCTGCGCGTTTGACGCGAGGGCGGAGATGACGCGCTCGGCGAAGACCGTTTCGCCAGGTTTCGAGCTGGTCGAATTCGTTGATGCCGCGCGGCCTCTCAGGGCCTTTCTGTTCAAGGCCGACCTTGCGGTCGAAGGTCTGCGGCTTAACGTGGTCAACGGCAAGGACCGGCTGTGCAGCATCTGCCCCGTGTCGAAGATGGCGGCGGTGCTGGAGAAGAAGACGGGCGAGAAGGTCGTCGCCGGCATTAACGGCGACTTCTTCGAGTATTCCGGCAATCCGTTCGCAAGCCGTCCGTTCATCGGCCGGACCATGCGGATGAGCGTTTCGGGCGGCGTTCTGATGCAGACGGGCGCCGAGTTCAAGCCCGGCGCTTACGATTCGCTCTATGCGGA
Source organism: Kiritimatiellia bacterium (assembly GCA_045628545.1). Classification (GTDB taxonomy): domain Bacteria; phylum Verrucomicrobiota; class Kiritimatiellia; order RFP12; family UBA1067; genus UBA1067. The sequence continues at coordinate 6,159 of JAZQPI010000012.1, read as the reverse complement.
CGCGAACGGCAAGATCCGTCTGGGGCGCGTCGGGTTCGAGGGGACCGTGACGCTCGGCGGACGCGACTTCCCGATCCACCATGTCAACACGATGACGACCTATCTGCCGGCGGCGGCATCCCAGCAGCCGGCTGCCGTCGGGGTTTTCACCGCGCTTTGGCCCCAGGTCGTGCCCGGCGACGGCGTGCTGGTGCGTCTGGCGGCGCCGTTGAAGGGCGAGAAGGGCGCGGCGGTGACGCGCGATTTCGTCGTGACCGGCAAAATCGCCAAAGGAGAGCGCTTGCCTGCGAACGATCCGCTGGTCGCGGCCGTGATCGGCTTCGGCGCGGCGGCCAAACCGGTGTCCGCGGCTACTGGCGGGGGACGCGTCGGATGGGCCTTCCCCGGCGCGGATGGCGAGGTGCGCGACCTCGTCGGAGTCTGGTGCCGTCCACTGGTAGATTCGGCGCTCTGCGACACCCACGAGCTGCCGAATTATCCGCGCACGGCGTTCGGACTCGACACCGTGCGCAACCGGCTGTGTCTTTTCGTGGTCGACGGACGGCAGCAGCGCTGGTCGAAGTCGTTTCCGTCGCGCGAGATGGCCGAGCTGCTGAAGAAAGAAGGGTGCGACCAGGTCGGGCAGTTCGACGGCGGGGGGTCGACGACCATGTGGCTCGACGGCCGTGTCGTGAACCGGCCGTCCGATCTGCTGGGCGAGCGGCCGGTCGGTTCGGGCGTTTTCCTGTCCCTTGCCGCGCCAAAATGAGATTCAACTCGCGCCAGCGAGGGAAATCTCATTTTGGCGCGTCAACCCTACTGTTTTGGCGAAAAGTATGGTATAATAGTATTAAAATCGTATAAGGGGGGAGATTATGGATATCGGCAAATTCGTCAAAGGGATTAAGCTTAAGACCGTCGGGCGCGTGAAGGCGGCCAAACTCAGCAAGATCGACTTCGGCATCGTCAAGGTGGCGTTCATGATCGCCGCGCTGGACGGCGAAATCACGGAAGCGGAATACAAGGCGCTCGACGCCCTGTTGAAGAAATGCCGCGGCTATTCGAAGAAGGCCGCCGACACGGCGCTGGACGAGGCGATGCGTTCCGCCGGCTACCTGCTCTTGCTCGGCCGGCGGGCGACCGACAGGGAATTCGCCAAGGCCTTCATTGCCGAGGCGCGGGCGGCCCTCCCGAACGGATTCGAATACCTTTCCATCGAAGAGGTGCGCCGCGCGGTCGTCACTTGGATCGCGATGGGCATGAGCGACGGCGACTATTCCGTCCGCGAGAAGAAGTGCATCGAGGCCCTGCGGAAGGTCTTTGCCGAAAACAAGGTCACGCGCGCCCAGACCGCGGAGTATAGCCTTGCCTCCTTGGCGTCGTCCCTCAGCATGGACTACGACTTCTCGTCGCAGATGGCGACGGGATGTTCCGTCACCAATGATTTCGTCTCGCAGGTCGAGCGGCTGGTGGCGCAGTACGGGGACGAGGCGAGCGCGGCAAAGGAACTGGAGCAGCTGATTGCGGAAAGGTGAACAGACGGATGAAATTTGACGTCATAGTCATCACGGCGGCCAACGATGGCCAGGCCGACGGCTATCGCATCGCCGTCGAACGCCTTCAGGGCGTCCTTGCGCCGGAGATCCTCGTCGTGCCGGATCCCGGCAACCGGCGGGTCGGTTCGCTCGGAAGCACGGTGAACCTGCTGCGGCGCTTCGGACGGAAGCTGCGCGGCAAACGCGTGCTCGTCTGCCATTCCGGCGGAGACTCCAAACGCCTGCCCGCATACGCCGCGCTCGGCAAGGCGTTCGTCCCCGTGCCTCAGTCCGACGGATCCACTCGTTCCCTCTTCGAAGTGATCGTCGGGAACATGGAGCGGCTCGAACTGCCGCGCACCGGGATGCTGGTCGTCTGCGGCGATCTCGCGCCGTCGTTCGACTTCGCGGCCTGCGATTTTTCCGCGCCCGGCGTGACCGGCGTCGGCTATTGGGATTCTCCGGCCGAGGGCGCGCGCCACGGCGTCTATGTGGCCGCTTCCGGCCGCGCGCGCGCCGCGGTCCCTGTCCGCGGATTCCTCCAGAAGCCCGACCTCGCCGCGGCGAAACGGGCCGGAGCCGTCCGTCGCGGACGGGAGATCGTCGACACGGGCATCCTCTGGCTGGACGAGGCGACGACCCGGCGGCTGGCGCGTTCCGGCTGGACCGAAGGCGACCTTTACGAAAAGTTCGCCGCGGAACTCGTCGCCGGTTTCGCGCCGTTTTCGGTGAATGTCCTCGGTCGCTGCGACTTCTTCCACATCGGTTCGTCGCGCGAACTGCTCGACCGCCTGGGCGGGGGGCGCGAATGGATTGACGGCTGCGAAATGCCGCGCGCGGAAATGGAGCTGGGCGGCGAGAACATCGTCACCGGAGTGCCGCGGAGCTTCGGACCCGTCCGGCTCGCGAAGGGCGAGTGCCTCATGTCCCTGCCGGTCGGCAAGACGGCTTGGCGGCATATCCGCTACCGGATCGACGACACTTTCAAGACGGACGGCAAGTGGGAGCGGCTGAAGATGGCCGACCTGATGCTCAAGGTCAACCGCCGGCGCATTCTGGCGGGCTTCGGTCCGCGCCCGTGCTCCTCCGTCAAGGTGGAACTGCCGCTCCGGATCGATTTCGCCGGCGGCTGGAGCGACACGCCGCCGATCTGCGTCGAACAGGGCGGCAGCGTCCTCAACGCGGCCGTCACCTTGAACGGCGTACGGCCGGTGCAGGTCACGGTCTCCCGTCTCGCCGAAATGATCGTCGATGTCGAAAGCCGCGACCTCGGCAAGCGCGGAGTCTATCGGACGGACGCCGAAATCGCCGATCATGCGGATCCGTCGGACTGGGGCTGTCTCGTCAAAAGCGCGCTGACGGTCGTAGGCTATCGGATTGCCGAAGGCGGGCTTCGCATCTGCATCTCCGCCGACGTCCCGAAGGGGAGCGGCATGGGCACGAGCTCCATTCTCGGCGCGGCGCTCATCTCGGCGCTCGGAAAGGTCCGCGGCTGCGCGTACGACTGGCGGAAGGTTTCGGATCTTACCCTCGCGCTCGAACGCGAGATGCGCACGGGCGGCGGTTGGCAGGATCAGCTGGGCGGCCTGCTGCCGGGCATCAAGCTGCTCCGTTCGACGCCTGGCGCGCGTCAGCGCATCGCGGTCAAGACGCTGGGCGACGCGGCCACGCGGCGCTTCTCGAAGTTCCTCCGCGACCGGGCGCTCCTCTATTTCACGGGTCAGAAGCGGATGGCGCGGAACGTCCTCTGCGGCGTCTTGCGCTTCTACCGCGACAATCCCTCGGGCATCGCCCGGGCCGTCGTCGGACGTCTGAAGCGCGAAGCGGTGCAGGGCTTTCAGGCGATTGAACGCGGCGACTGGTGTTCGTTCTGCGCGGCGGTGAACGGCTACTGGCTCTCGAAGAAGGCGCTGGACCCCGGCAGCACCAATCCCGGCGTCGAGGCGATCATCGCGCGCATCGCCCCGTGGACGGCCGCCGTGAGCCTGTGCGGCGCCGGCGGCGGCGGCTTCATGTTCATCGTGGCCAGCAGCCGTGCGGCCAAGGCGCGGCTGAAGACGGTGCTCGAAAGCTACCCGACGGTGGAGTCCGGCAAGTTCTACGATCTGGAGTTGGCATGAAGAACGAAGCTTATGCAGTCATCATGGCCGGCGGCAACGGCGAGCGGTTCTGGCCGCTGTCGACGCCGGAGCGTCCGAAGCAGTTCCTTTCGCTGTTCGGCGGCAAGCCGCTGATCCGCCACGCGGTGGACCGGCTGGCGGGGCTTTTCCCTCCCGAGCGGATCTTCGTCGTCACGGCCGCCAGGCTCGTCCCGCAGACGCGCCAGGCGCTGCCGACGCTGCCGCATGCCAACATCGTGGGCGAGCCGTGCCGTCGCGACACGGCCGCCGCCGTGGCGGTCGCGGTCGGTCTCGTCAGGCGCGTCGGCGGCGAGCGTGCGGTCGGCTGCGTGCTGACGGCCGACCAGCTGATCGAGCCGGCGTCGGCGTTCCGCCGGACGCTGCGCGACGCCGTCACGGCCGCGCGGCGTTCGGGTTCGATCGTCACGCTGGGCATTGAGCCGACTTATCCGGCGACCGGCTTCGGCTACATCGAATACGGCGCGAACGTTGATTTCGGGACCAAGACCGTCTTTGCCGCCGCCCGTCGTTTCGTGGAAAAGCCCGATGCCGTGACGGCGGCGAAGTATGTCATGTCGGGCCGGTTCGGCTGGAACGCCGGCATGTTCATCTGGCGGGCGGACACTATGGCGGCGGAATTCGCCGCGCACGCCCCAGACATCGGCGCGCTCATCGACGGCGTCGCCCAGGCGAAAAGCGTGCCGACGTTCCTGCGCCGCGCCTATCCGTCCGTCCGCGCGATTTCGGTCGACTACGCGGTGATGGAGCATACGCGCAACATTCTCGCCGCCAAGTGCGCGTTCACCTGGGACGACGTCGGCTCGTGGCTGGCGATTCCGAACCACTTCCCGTCCGACGCGCAGGGCAACACCTGCCTCGGCCGGACCGCGCTTCTCGACGCGGCGGGATCGGTCGTGGTTTCGGACGAGACGCATCTCACCGCGGTCGTCGGTCTCGACAACGTCATCGTCGTCCACACGCCGAAGGCGACGCTGGTCTGCGCAAAGGACCGCGTTCAGGACGTCAAGCGCCTCGTCGCCGCCATCGGAAAGGGACGCTGACCGGCGCGTCGACGGCGCATACGGGAAGGGGCGTTTCGTGGGCAGTCTCAGATTTCTCGAAGATCTCGCCGCGCGGCGGCGGTTCGGCATACGGCCCGGACTGGACGCGATCCGCGGCGTTTGCGCGGCGTTGGGCGATCCGCAGCGGCGCTTTCGCGCCATCCACATTGCGGGAACGAACGGCAAGGGCGCGGTATCCGCGATGCTCGACGCCTGCCTGGGGGATTGCGGCCGCTACACCTCTCCGCATCTCGTGCGACTGAACGAGCGTTTTTTCCTGCGTGGACAGCCGGTTTCGGACGAGACGCTTGAAGCGGCGGCCGATAGGGTGCGGCAGGCCGTCGGCATGTCGCCGGCTGCGGACGAACTGACGTTCTTCGAGGCGCTGACCGCGGTCGCCTTCCTGGTTTACGCGGAGGCGCATCCGGCACATGTCGTTTTGGAGACCGGTCTCGGCGGAAGACTGGACGCGACCAACGTCTGCGAGCCGGAGCTGTGCGTCATCACGCGAATCGGGCTCGACCATTGCGACTGGCTGGGAGACACGGTGGAGAAAATCGCGGCGGAAAAGGCCGGCATCGTCAAGCCGGGCGTTCCCGTCGTCCTCGGACGCAACTTACCGTCGGTTCGTGCGGTGGTGGAGGCTCGCGCAAAAGAGGTCGGGGCGCCGTTCTACTTTGCGCCGGACTTTGCTGAGGAAGGGGAGATTCCGTCCGATTTCTCGCTTGCGGGCTCGTTCAACCGCGAAAACGCCGTCACGGCGCTGGCCGCGCTCAAGGTTCTTTCCGGCGTGGGGACAGGCCCCCTGCCGCCGTCTTTGCTGGCGGGTTTCGGGCGCGTCGTCTGGCCGGGACGCTTTCAGCGGGTCGGCGAGCGGATTGTTGACGGGGCGCACAATCCGCCTGCGGCGACTGCGCTGGCGGCGGCGTTGCGCGCCGCGGGGACGGCGCCGCGGTCGCTTTCGCTCGTCGCGGGGTTTTGCGGCGACAAGGATGTCTCCAGGGTGCTGGAGATCCTTTCGCCCTTTGTCAATCGCGGTTTTGCCGTGCGGACCAACAATCCGCGGTCGCTTTCGGCGGAGGAGACGGCGGCGAAGATGCGTGCGGCGGGAATTGACGCTGACGCCTGTCCGTCGCTTGTCGCGGCGCTGGAGTCGGCCGGACCCCGGGCGCTCGTCTGCGGTTCGCTCTTCTTGGCGGGCGAAGCGCTGGTCGCGCTGGGGGCCTATCCGTGGCAACCTGATCGTTTCGATCCGTCGGAGCAGTTGGCTACGACCAGTCGCTGAACCGGCCAGCGTCAGAGGACGTTTTCATCCTCATTCTGCTGGTTGTTGGACGCTGGCTGCTGGTTGCTGAAGCACTTGACGCGCCAAAATGAGATTCAACTCGCGCCAGCGAGGTGGATCTCATTTTGGCGCGTCAACCCGCATGCGGTTTTACCCATTGCATTTTGCGGTCTGGTTGT
>JAZQPI010000011.1:0-12729 GCA_045628545.1 Kiritimatiellia bacterium | reverse complement strand
CCGGTCCGTCAAAGCCCTTCGGCCAAATCCGTTTCTCCATCCCGCGAAACTGCGGCCGGCTCCCCGCCGCCGTATAAAGTCCCCACTCTTTTTTGAACACCTCGTTCATTGCGCACCTCCCATCTTCGCGAGCGCGCCATTCGGAAGATTCGCCTCGCAGGTCTCCAGGAGCATGCGGACGAAGAGCGGATCGTCCGCCCCTTCCGTCTCCTTCAGTTCTCTGCGCAGTGCGTTCATGGTCTTCTCCCGGATCGCGTAGGCCCGCGACTTTGCCGTTTCCAGCCCTTCGAGGACTGTCGCTTCGGTTATCGACACGTTCTGGGCCGTCGCATATAAAAGGAGCGCGACCTTCGGCTTTTCCGTCTTTATTTTACGGGAGAGGGATTCAAGGAGTTTTTCGGCCTGGGCGCGATAGTTGTCCGCGTCGAGCGTGGACGCCGGATCGTCCGACACGGCGATTTCCAGCTGCGCGACTTCTTCAGGACCCGCGTTCTCCCATTCGAGATGACGCTTGCCGTCCGCCCTGCGCACCGAGCGCGGCTTCCAGCCCTTCAGCGTGGCGATCCAGTCGAGGACGATGTCGTGGATGCGGCCAGAGGCCGAGCCGAAGAGCGTCCCGCAGACGAAATTGAGCATGCTGAGACCCTCCGCGGCAATTCGGTAGGCGAAGTAGGACTTGAGCGGCTTGGACTTGTCGCGCGAACCCTTCAGTTTGAAGTAGCCGTCGAAGAAGGCGACCGGATCGTCGCCGTTCGTGTCCGCCGCCGACAATCCATAGCGCGCAAGCTGCACCAGCATGGCGGCTTCGATTTCCGCCCGCAGTTTTGCCGCGTTGTCGCGACCGCAGCCTGCGACCGAACAGATTTCAAACCACTCGGTCCAGGCCGCAGCGCCGGCATACCGATCCTTGACAATAAGAGCCATCCCGTTTTACCTCCTACTTGTCAAAGGAACTCCGGCGCGGTTTTTTCCGCATTTATTTTCACACCCGTCAGGCCGGGATCAGCCAGTCCAGGAGCTCCGCAAGCGGCACCTCCGCCTGCTCGCACGCCCCGACCTTCCGCGGCAGGACGAGCGTCACCGCGGCGCCTGCGCACTTCTTGTCATGCGCCATCGCCGCAGCCAGGTCGGAGGCCGCGAAATCGCTCCCGGCGTCAAACCCCATCGCCCCCACGAGCCCGACGATCCGGTCGCGCGTCTCCGGCGCGAGCCGTCCGTGCGCAGCGGCCGCGCGCGCGGCAAACGCCACGCCCGTCGCCACGGCCCGTCCGTGCGACACCCGGTAGCCGCTCAGCCGCTCGATGGCGTGTCCGTAGGTGTGCCCCAGGTTCAACAGCCGCCGCTCTCCGCCCTCGAACTCGTCCCGTCCGACGATGTCGCGCTTCATGCCGATGCAACGCACGATATCCACCGCGGCGAGCCGTCCGGTCGGCGCGGCCTCCAGGCGGGCGAAGAGGTCCGCGTCCCCCAGCACCGCGTACTTCAGGACTTCTCCCATACCGTCCCGATACCAGTCCTCGGGCAGCGTCTCCAGATAGTCCGTGTCGCAGAAGACGCGCCGCGGCTGGTGAAACGCGCCGACCAGGTTCTTCCCTTCAGGAAGGTCAACGCCGGTTTTGCCGCCGACGGAAGAATCGACCATCGCCAGCAACGAAGTCGGCACCTGCAGAAAGTCGATGCCGCGCAAATAGGCGGCGGCGGCGAATCCGGCCAGGTCGCCCGTCACCCCGCCGCCGAGCGCCACGACGAGGTCGCTCCGCGTAAGCCGCTGTCCAGCCAGTTCGCCGACGAGCCCGGCAAAGGTCTCCAGCGTCTTCGAGCGTTCGCCGGCCGGAAAGACGATCCGTCCGACCTCCAGCCCGGCCGCCTCCAGCTGCGCGGCAAGCCGTCCGGCGTGCAGCCGCTCGAGGTTGGAATCGGCGACGAGCGCCACGCGGCGCACTTTCGGCAGCTCCGTCCGCACGAACTCCGCGACGCCCGCCGACACTCCCGCCCCCACGACCACGTCATAGGGCCGTCCGGTCGCAACGTGCAGCACCTCCCCTTCCGTCCGTTCCACGTCGTCCCCCTTTCAGCCGGCGAAGAGCGCGAAATCGCCCTCCGCGCGCGCGTTGCCTTCGAACCGGACCGCGTGCCAGCCCGCCGAACGCGCCGCCGCGCAGTTCTCCTCGACGTCGTCGATGAAGCACAGCTCCTCCGCCGGCAGTCCGAGCCGAGCCTGCAGCAGGTCGTAGATGCGCCGCTGCGGCTTGAACATCAGCTCCTCGCCCGAAATCACCATCGCGTCCGCCAGCGCGACGAAGTCCGCATAAACCTCGCGGAAGCGCGGCGCGAACGACGGTGGCATGTTGGTGAGGATGCCGATGCGGTATCCTGCCGCCTTCAGTTCGCGCATCCACCGCAGGGTGCGCTCGTTCCGGCAGCCCACCAGATAGCTCGCGAAATCGGCCTCGCGGACACGTGCGGCGACCTCTGGCGGAACCGTCACGCCCGCATCCGCCCAGATGAGGTCGTACATCGCCTCGGGACTCAGAAAGCCGCCGTCGAGCAGATGCCGGTAACGGGCGTAGCCGGCTTGCATCGCCGGCCACGGCAAGCCCTCCTCCTCCGCGCAACGCCGCGCCCGCTCGGGCATCGTCGTGGTCGTCATCACGCCGCCGAAGTCAAAGACCACGCCGGAAATGTGCGGACGGTGAACGCCGACGATCCCCGATGAAAACCCGGTGCGCACCAGCGCATAACGCCGCGTCCCGTCCGGACGCAGCAGAATGACGCCGCCGTCCAGGAAGCGCGGCCAGTTCTCGCGCGTGAACTCCGGCACGGCGTTCCGGGCGCGGAGGAATGCCGCGACATAGAGATCGTGGGTGGCGACGACGAAGAGCCGTCCCGTGAAATGCGCCAGCAGCCAGGCCTCCATTTCGTCCGTCGCCTGGTAGAGGTTGCGGAAGCCGCGCAGCTCGCCCGTGCGGAAATATTCGAAGCAGGCCGGGAAAAAGTTGTTGGGGCGGAAGACGTCCAGCACCTCCGCCGCGTCCGCGTAGTAGAACGACTCGTTGCCGAGCAGTCCGTCGACCGGAACCTCCGCCGCAGGCAGCCCCATGCCCTCCGCAATGCAGGCGGCGGTCATTCGCGTGCGGGTCAGGGGGCTCGCGTAGAAGTGCGCCCCTTCGCGGAACTCCCGCAGCCGTTCGCCCAGCAGCCGCGCGGTGCGCACGCCTTCGTAGGTCAGCTTCAGCGCGTCGCCGAACGACGGATCGTCCGGATCCATCTTCGGCCGCTCGCCGTGACGGACCATCAGGATCGCCCTCGCCCCGCCGCGCAGTTCCGCCGCCAGTTCGTCCAGGGAGATCTCGCCCCGCGCCGCCGTTTCGACCGCGCTCATTTCGACCGCTCCTTCGCCGCGCGGCCTTCGGCCAGCAGCGCGTGCAGACGCGGCGCGTCTGCCGCGGCAAGCGCGTCCCGATACTCCCCGAGCCGGTCGATGAGGCGCGTCAGCACGGCCGACAACGACTCGCGGTTGGACAGGAAGAGGTCCGTCCAGATGTCGGGATCGACCGTCGCGACGCGCGTCATGTCCTGGAAACTGCCGGCGGAAAACCCGAGGTGCGCGGCAGACAGTCCGTCCCGCACATAGGCGGACGAGACAACGTGCGCAAGCTGGCTCGTGTAGGCGATCATCTCGTCATGCCGCGCGGGGTCGGTAACGACGAACCGCGCGAAACCGACCTCGGCGAGAGCGGTCCGCAGACGCTCGACCGCTTCCGGCGGAGTCCAGTCGTAGGGCGTGAGGATCATCGAGGCGCCGCGATAAAGGTCAGCGTCGGCGTTCGCGTAGCCGCTGCGCTCCTTGCCCGCCATGGGGTGCCCGCCAACATAGGTCCAACGCGCCGTCCGCGCCACGTCGGCCAGCGCGGCGCAGACGACGCTCTTGACTCCCGCGGCGTCAGTCACCAGTGCGCCGTCCGCGAAATCAGCGGCGTGCTCGCGGATCCACGGCGCCACTAAAAGCGGCGGCAGACAGACGATGACGAGGTCGCAAGTCCCGATCGTCGCGGCGGACGCGGCCTTCAGATCGCGGACTTCATGCCCGGCGCGGCGGAACGCCTTTTCGAACGAGCCGCCGATCAGCCCCATTCCACGGATGCCGACCGTCATCTCAACCCCGCTTCCAGGCGTACGGACGGAGGGCGCGCACCTTCTCCATCATCTTCGCGAAGGCATCCGGCGTCAGCGACTGCGCACCGTCGCAGAGCGCGTGCGGCGGATCGTTGTGGACCTCGACGATCAGTCCGTCCGCGCCCATCGCCGTCGCGCCCATCGCGCACGGCGGCACGAGATGCGCATAGCCGGTGGCGTGGCTCGGATCGATCAGCACGGGCAGGTGCGACAGGCGTTTGAGGACGGGAATGACCGTCAGGTCGATCGTGTTGCGCGTCGCCGTCTCGAAAGTGCGGATGCCGCGCTCGCACAAAAGGACGTTCGGGTTCCCGCTCGCCATAATGTATTCGGCGCTCATCAGCAGCTCCTTGAGCGTCGCGCTCATGCCGCGCTTGAGCAGCACGGGCTTGCGCGTCTGCGCCCCGACTTCCTTGAGCAGGTCGAAGTTCTGCATGTTCCGCGCACCGACCTGAATGACGTCGACGTCATTGAAGAGCGGCAGCTGCTCGATGGACATCAGTTCGGTGACGATGGGCAGGCCGGTCTCGCGCTTCGCCTCCAGCAGGATGTCGAGTCCGCGCTTGCCGAGGCCCTGGAAGGAGTAGGGGGACGTGCGGGGCTTGAACGCGCCGCCGCGGAGCAGCGTCGCGCCGGCCGCCTTGACCGCCTTCGCCACCGCCACCATCTGTTCGGGAGACTCGACGCTGCACGGTCCGGCGATCACCTGGAAGTTGCCGCCGCCGATCTTCTCCCCCGCGCAGTCGACGACCGAATCTTCCGGATGGAACTTACGGTTCGCGGCCTTGTAGGGCTCCTGGATGCGCTGTACGCTTTCAACCGCGTCCAGTGCCTGGACGAGGCCGATGTCAAGCTTGGCGACGTCGCCGATGCAGCCGACGAGGGTTTCATGCGCACCGCTTGAGATATGCGGCGTGATGTCGTGTTCGTGCAACCAGTCCTTCAGGCTCTCTACCTGGGCAGGCGTCGCTTCCTTCTTCAGTATGATGATCATTTCTGCTCGCTTTCCTTACCGCAATTGGGGGACGGGAACTTTTCCAGTATGCTCTTCAACTCAGCCACGGTGTAGGGCTTCGACAGGAAGGCGTCGTAGGGCGACTCGCGGTAGACATCGCGGATTTGCGACTCGGAGTAACCCGACACAACGACGATCGGCACGCGGGGGTTGATCTTGCGCATCCCCGCCAGCAGTTCGCCCGTTTTCGACTCTCCCAGCTGGACGTCCAGAAACACCGCCCGCAGCCAGGACGAGAGTTCGCCGAACTTCCGCAAGGCCTCATGCCGACTGCCGGCCACATGCGCCGCGACCTGCTGGGTGCGCAACAGGGCGGTCGCGATCTTCAGCACGCACGCGTTGTCATCCACGACCAGCACTTCGCCACCCGCGAAGCCGCTCCTTTCGGCTGCGGACTCCTCCATTCTGGATGAAATCGGCAGGAAAATCTCAACCGTCGTGCCGCGACCACGAACGGACTCGACACGAATGCCGCCGCCATGGGCGCGGACAATCGCCAGCGCCACTGGCAATCCGAGACCGCGCACATTCTTATGCGTGGTACAGTAGGGTTCGAACAAATCCTGACGCACACTCCCGGCAATCCCCGGACCGTCATCCGCGAAGGTGAACAGTACGCCGGTCTCGGAGGTCGGATGGGGATCGTAGGCCATCAGCGTATCTCTCGTCATGGTCACGGCCGCGGCCGACACGTCAATCGTTCCGGGAATCGACCCGAAGGACTCAAGGGAATTGCGGACGATCTCCCTGAACGCCCGGTCCATGAGCGCACCGTCAGCGACAACGATCGGCAGATCGGCAGGCAGAGAGTAGTTCACCCGCACGCCCGACCCCGCCACCGCCGCGTTAATCTGCTCGCGCACCGAGGCCGCCAAGTGCGTCGCCGAATAGCGGCTCGCCCGCACCTCCATCTCGCCCGCGACGATGCGCAAGTCGTCAACGAGCGTACGCGCCTCCGCCAAGGCCGCGCCGCCGCATCCAGCGGTCGTGTCCACGCAAATGGACTCGAGCAACCCGCCGAAATCTTTCGCAAGGCCCGCCGCCAGACGCTGGACCGGCATCCGCTGCAAGCGCGCATCCGAAACGGCGCGGAGGGGCTCTGCGGGCTCGGCCGATTCGGGGAGGTCGCGAAACATCACGACCACGAAGATCCCGTCATCCGGTCGAGCCACCATCACCTTGACGCGACGGAGCTTGCCGTTCCCCAGCTGAAACGCCAGTTCGTCGCTTCCCCGACGGTTCTCGCCGAACGCCTGTTCAATGGCATGGTCCAGCGCCTTGCGGTTAGCCTTGCCCCAGATGTTGGCATCGGGCTCGAAACCGCGCGTCAGGCCGGGAACAGGCGCGACTCCTTGCGGGCAATGGAGGATGTTCAGCAGCGTCCCGTGACGGTTCATCACTGCCAGTTCGATCTCGTAGCAGGAGATGATATCCCTGAAATGGCGGTTCTCCTCCCGAAGTTCCGTGTCACGCACCTGAATGCTCTCAATCAAATGGTCGATCGAGGCGGCCAGCAGGGCGAACTCGTCTTTCCCGTTCCAGTTCAGACGCAAAATTTCGCCATTCTTCAACTGCGCTTCCCCCATCGATTCCAGCTGTTCGGTCAACCGCTCGATCGGCGCCAGGACCGAATTGCCGTGCAGCAGGAACAGCACGACGACCAGCAGGACCAGCGTAAATACCGCAAAGAAATCGTACCAGCCGAAAGCCCACGGCCCGCCCATGTGGAAGAGGGCGATGGACAAGGCCAGAAAACACAGCGCGACCAGCGCGTAGCGGCGACGAATCCCGCGGACGGCGCGGGTGAAAATGTCGCGGCGGACAAACATCAGAACTCGTAGCCGATGGCCAGGCGCACCATGAAGTCGCCGCGGCGAATGTCACCGCTCACGCAACCGTCTTCGAAATCAAGGTCGTTGTGGAGGAAACGCGCCAGGATGTCGACGGACAGGGTGAAGTCCTTGTAGTAGAGCATCAGACCGCCGCCGGCGACGCCGTAGACGTCCCACTGGCTGAAGTCGCGGCTCGAACGGTAGTCGACCACGCCGTCGTGCATCATCGTCAGGGTGAAGTCGAGATCCTGACGGGAAACGACAAGACCCAGCATCGCGTTGACGCGCATCCACTCGAACACATCATAATACGGGCGCACCAGGAGGATCATCTCCATGTTCTCGTAGTCGCCGTCAGCCCACAGCCGTCCATAGGACGCGTCGGAGGCGACACGGCCGGTGTCCGACAAACTGATCGTCGGGCTGATTTTCGCAGAAGGTCCTGAATAACTGTCCCCGCCGAAGTTCTCGCCGCCGGCTCCGTCCGACCGCCACATCTGATGATGGAACGAATCGTCGTTCAGCTTGTTCACGAGACCGGAGTCTCCGCTGATGTCCATCGAAGCCGCGTAACTGCCCGACCGGCAGGTCGAAGCGCCGTCCATCCAAGTCCGTGACACGCCCAGCAGTCCGTTGTGCTTGCAGTAGACAAAGGCAAAAGCCAGATCGCAGCCGAAGCCGTAGTCCGCGTTATGATAGAGGTTGCGCGACAGCTCGACGCTGACGCCCAGCATCCCGCTTTCGTCGTTGACGGTCGAACCCAGTTCGGCGTCTCCAGGACGATAGACCTCAACCTCCGAATAGTTCGCGCTTCCAAGCGAGAAGGTTCCGTCACCGTTCCAGGAGGACGCCGGCAGGCTGAAGTTCCAGGTCCCGTTCGGATCGTCCCCCTGCGGATGGGCCGGATCCTGCGTGTCGATCCAGCCGCCGTTCTGGAAGTCGGTGCGGGTTCCGGACCTCGTGCCGCTCGCCAGCGCCGCCGCGGCGGACTTCGAAAGGCCGGCCGCAAACGGCGAACGGTAGACCGAATGCGGCGCCACGCGCGCATTCGCCTTCACGCCGACGTCATAGACCGCGCCAACCGAAACGCGCCAGCCCCCGTCAAAGACCGCGTTCATGTCCGACCGCGCCATGATCGCGACCTGAATCGCCATCAGGGTGATGCCAGCCTTGATTCCCGTCTTCATTCCAGTTTTCATCTTCCCTGCCTCCCTTCTCGCTTACTTAAACACCTTGACCGGCTTCGCCGAGAACCGGAAGAACCGATTCCCGCCGAGTTCGAAGGTCCCCACGCCGTCGGCGTCGGTCTTCACCGTGCCCTGCTCGGCATACGGGCCGTCGCTGGTCTGCGCGCCCTCGACGCGCACGTCGACGAACGGACCCGGCTGGACTGCCGCGCCGCTCGCCTCGTCCACGATCATCACCTTCACCGTACCCGTGTCACCATTGGCCGTGAAGCGCATCGTCTGCAGGCTCAGCTCTTCGAGCGACGAGCGACCGAAGGCGTTCATCGCGTTCAACTCGTCCGCCGAAACCGGACCGGCCTCGAACACCTTTCCGGGCAGGACCGCCGCACCGCCGGCCAGCACCGGAATCGCATTCGTCTTCGCTCCGTCATCGGCCGTCCAGACGAGCCAGCCCACGAAAGCCGTGCCGTCCTTCGGCAGACCAGACCATTCCTCGTGCGACCCGTCAGCCGTCGGCGTCGGGTTGACAGACCCGAGAGCCCACATCTCGGGCGCCTCCGAAAACTCCTCGGCGGTCATCTGTTCAATGTCATCGCTCACCGGACCGTACCAGTTGGTGACGCCCGGCTTCCAGCCGTCATCGGGATCCGTCAGGAAGAACGAACGGTACTCGACCCCGGCTAATGTCTCCTTGCGGCCGTACTCCGTCTCCACGTCGCCAAGCGGAGCGTGCGTCAGCGAGTCGTACAGCCGCAGACAGACGTCACCGTCGGCATTCGTCCGGTCGCTGAAGCTGAAGCGCATCGAGCCGGGGTCGTACTTGAACGTGTCCGTCGTGTTGGTGTTGACGATTTCCAGCTGCGACGCATAGGTTCCCGTGTAGCGGAAGTACAGCCACTTCAACGTCACCTGGAACTGCGCCAGGTTCTCGTCGACGGAAAGGTCGCCCGGCGTAAAGTCGATGGTATAGTTCGACGTCACGTCCCTGCCAGCCGAATTCGTCAGCACGAAAACCGTCTCCTCGTCAGCGTTGGTGACGATTACGCCGTCCCATTTCCTGCCGGGCAGGTAGTCCATATAGTCGCCCTTGAACTTCAGGGCGACGAAACCGATGGCATCGCCGGCAGCAAGACCGCCGTCCTCGCCCTCCGAGTCGTCGTACCAGGCCGCCGGATCGTCAAAGCCCGGTTTAAGCGTGTCGATGTCACCGTAGGTCATCGACTGCTCGCTTGCCGCAATGGTCAAGGCACGCAACAGGATCGTCACCGCCACCGCATGAACATTCGTCGTGTAATTGGGCACTTCGACGCGATACCAGAACGACGTCACCATCACATCGACAAACGACATCGGGTCTTCGCTCCACTCCATGCCGTCAAGGGAGTAGCGGACATGGACGTTCTCCTTGTCTTCATCGTCGATGACGTAGATTGCCGAACCGTCCTCGTTCGTTCCGTGCCAGATCAGATTCCACAGCTCGTTCGTCGCGAGCGTATGCGCCACCCCGTCGTAGACATTGGTGGTGTCATAGTCCGACAGGCCGCGAGCATCCGGCAGCGGCGCGGGAACGGGTTCATCGCCGGTCGGATATTTTTCCGGCTTGGGATAGTCTTCCTTGCGATCATCGGGCTTGTCGGGAGCCGGCGTAATCTCGGCCGGAGAACCCGGCGGCTCGATACCCATCTCCTCCATTTCCTCGAAGGTCATGCCGTCCAGCGTCGTTTCGCCGTCCTCGTTCTGACCGACCAGATAGCTTTCGCCGTTCACCGTGTAGTACTTGCGATAGTTACGGTGCAAGGTCTGTTCGTTCATGGCGTTGACCGTCATGCCGGTCAACGAGAAGTACTCGGCGCCGCCACCGACCTTCTTGGACAGGAAGTGCCCGTAGCCAATGGCGTCGAACTCCTCGCCATCGACAATCTCCTGGTGGGTGCCGTGGACAAGATTCGTCTCAGGGTCTTCAGACGACTGCTCCGTCCCGTCAAAGACCTTCGTCACCTTCGGGAACTCGAAGTAGACTTCCTGCGGCATGATCGTGACCGTAGAGTAGCCGATGAACTCCTTGTAGTTGCGGGACTTCACCTTGACCCAGACGACATAGGCGCCATAACCATTTTCGGGGTCGTAGTTGTAGACCTGCAGATCGGCATCCGCGTAGTCGTTCGTGCCGACGTTCTTGAAGCGCGGCTTGCGACGGGACCACCCCGCGTCGTCCGAAGCCGGCGGCGTCGCCCCCAGCAGGCTGCGCGCAGGCGACTCGAGCAGGCCGTTCGCGTCAACGAACTCGTAGTCCTCCTCGGGAATCGACTCGTCCGGCTTGTAGAAGATCTCCAGCCCTTCGATTTCCTCACTCGTGCGGACCTCGCCGTTGACCCGGACCGTAATGCCGGTCGCGATGCCGTCGTACAGGCGATCCGCGCCAAGCAAGTCAATCGCCACCTCGGACTGCAGAATCGTCACCCACGCCGAGTTGGTCAGCGGCTGGTAATTAGGACCGGCGTCGATCTCGAACCACACCTGGACATTCGTGACGGCGGAGAACTGAAGGTCGTTCCAGTCCACATACGGACCGGATTCGGCCACCGCGTAGCGCGCCGTGACAATCGAGTCGTCCGGCAGGAAGTTCCCCCACTCGGCGACGATGTTGGTATGCGTCACGCCATCGTATTCCATGACGACGTTGGTCGCTCCGGCCCACGGTCCGTCTTCGGGCGTCGGCTTCGGACCTTCCTCCGGATTCCACGGCGTAATCGAGGCCGTCACCATCGTGAGCTCGCCCCAGTCGGGTTCGAGCACCTCGTAGTCGCTTGCCAGCGTCCCCTCCGCGAAGGAGAATGTGAACACGTTTTCCGTCGGGCAGTCCGTGACGTTCGTGACCTCCGTGAAGCCGTTCGTCACGATCGCGTCGTCCGTGTCGCGGTCGGCCGCGCGCACCAGGCCGTTCGTCACGATCGACACCACCGCGTTCGACTGCGCCGCGCCGCTGTACGTGAACTCCTTGCCTTCCGTCGCGAAGCGGATCGGCCGCGGGAGGATCGTGAAGTAGTTCGTCAGCACGTTCGAATAGTTGTTCGTCAGCGTCACGACGACATACGGCCACGTCGCCCGGTCGTCGCTGTTCGTCGCGTGGACGTTGTCGAAGTACTCGACGCGGTACTCCTCCGGCCCGAGCGGCTCGCCGTCGAGACCGCGCACCGTCACCTCCGGCTCCTGATAGCCGCCGTCATACCGGCGGTTGTCGTCGTCGGGAATCGGGTCAAGCGTCGCCCCGCCCGAGGTCGTGATTTCGCCCGGCGTCTTCGGCTCGGCCGGCTGCGACGGATCCTCGGGATCGCGCGGCCAGCCCGGATCCTCCGGCGAAAGCGACGTCGGGCCTTCGTCGTCCGGCTCGAACGCGAAGTCGTAGACCTCGCCGTCCGCGATCAGCCGCACGAGGTAGTTGCCGAGCTTCGTGTCCGCGCCCGCCTCGAACGTCATGTTCGTCAGCTCCATCTTGCGGTCGCCGACGTCAGGCTGGTCGAAGAGGCCCTCCGCCGTCACCTTGAAGGACTCGCCGTCCACGACCTGCTCGTGCGTCGCGTGCGCGACGTTCGTCGCGAGCGTCACGCCGTCCGCCGTCCCGTCGTAGACCTTCGACGCGAACGGCAGCTCGACCTCGACCACGCGCTGCGTGATCACGACCGACACCGCGTGGATGTAGTTCGAGTAGTTCTCGACCTCGACGCGGTACCAGAACGAGGTCGGCGTCTCCGCGACGTCCGTGTAGGCGAACGGGGCGTCCTGCCACGAACCCTCCTCGCCCGTCAGCGAGTACGAGAGCGTGTAGGCGTTGCCGTGGAAGTCCTCGCCGACCATCCGGTCGAGCCGGTTCGAGAGCGCCGCCACGTCGAAGGTGTGCGCCGCGCCGTCGTAGTTCGTGACCACGTCGTAGTCCGAAAGCTTCGACCACGAGCCGTCCTCGCGGTTCGTCACCACTGGCGGAACCGTCGGCTCGGGCAGGTTCGGGAGCGGGAACGGGCCCGCCTCGGGATCCTTCTCCGGATCGTCCGGGTCCTCCGGATCCGGCAGCGGCGCGGCCATCATCGTCAGCGCCCCCCACTCGGGTTCGAGCACCTCGTAGTCGCTTGCCAGCGTCCCCTCCGCGAAGGAGAACGAGAACACGTTGTCCGTCGGGCAGTCCGCGACGCGCGTCACCTCGGTGAAGCCGTTCGTCACGATCGCGTCGTCCGTCTCGCGGTCGACCGCGCGCACCAGGCCGTTGGTCACGATCGTCACCACCGCGTTCGACTGCGCCTCGCCATTGTAGACGAACTCCTTGCCTTCCGTCGCGAAGCGGATCGGCCGCGGGAGGATCGTGAAGTAGTTGGTGACGGTGCCCTCGTAGTTGCCGGTCATCTCCAGCACCACGTACGCCCCGTTCGTCGCGTGGACGTTCGCGTACCACGTGAGCTCGTACTCGGACGACGGGATCTCCTCGCCGGTGACGAGGTTCGTCACCGCGAGCGGGAACTCCCACGGC
>JAZQPI010000010.1:0-13414 GCA_045628545.1 Kiritimatiellia bacterium | reverse complement strand
GCGAATTTGAAAATCAGGACACTCCGCAGATCGCCTCAATGATGCGTACCGGCAAGCCCGCTCGGCTTTCAGACGGGCGGCATAGGCGGACGACAGGGACGCGCTTCAACAAGCGCTCTCACTTTTTTGTCATACACCCGCTTTTCAGGCGCTTCGAAGGGCCCATAAAAATGCTCGTTGCACCGCTTGCCGTCAGGACAGCCGACGCACCCAGATGCCGACGGAGACGATGATCGCCATGCCCAGCAGACTGAGAACGTCCGGAACCTGTCCGAAGACGAGATACCCGAGCGCGACCGCAAAGAGGATGCCCGAATAGTCGTACACCGCCACCTGCCGCGGCTCGGCGAACCGATACGCCCAGGTGATGCCGAACTGCCCCAGCGCCGCGCCTGCCCCCGCCCCCAGCAGCGCCAGCACCTGTCCGCCCGTCATCGGATGATAGTCGAAGACCAGAAACGGCAGACTCGCCAGACACGAGAAACAGGAAAAGAAGAAGATGATGAACGCCGCATTCATCCCCCGCCGTCCGAGCCGGTGCAGATAGGCGTAGGCCAGCCCCGCGCAAATGCCGCTGAACAGTCCGATTCCCGCCGCCGCCGACACGCCGCCTGCAAAGCCGGGACGGATCACCAGCAGCGCCCCCGCGAACGCCCCGAGGACGCACAGCGCCTGGACGGGACGAATCCGTTCGCCCATCAGCAGCAGACAGCCGACCAGCGTGAAGAACGGCGCCGTCTTGTTGAGTGCCATCGCGTCCCCGAGCGGAATGTGGGAAATGGCGTAGAAGTTGGCGAAGATCCCCATCGTCCCGAAAAACGCCCGCAGCACGAGATCCGACCAGCCGCCCCAGCCCGCGTCCTTCAGCGTCGCCAAAGCCGTCCTCCGCACGCGCAGGAACGCCGCGAGCGCAATGCCGATCGCCATCAGATTGCGGAAAAACGCCTTCTGCGTCGCCGGCAGCGGATCGCCGAAGCCGTCCGCGAGCCGCACGAACATCGACATGAGCGCGAAGCCGAAAGCGCTCAGGCAAATGCACGCGATACCCTTCTTCATCTTCTGCCCCTGACCAGCACCAGTGCCGTCGGCACCGCCACCGCGAGCGCGAAGGCGAGCGCACCGAGCGCCCCCGCCGCCACTTCGGCCGCGGGCATGGCGAAGCCGGCGGGAATCCCCCATTCGGCCATGGCGGCGCGCGTCCCGAAGGTCGCGAGCCAGCCGACGAGCGCCCCGCCGAACAAGCCGAGCGCAATCCCCCACCCGGCGACCTTCAGCGCTTCGCCGACCAGCACCTTCGCCACCTGTCCCCGCGTCGCCCCGACCGCCCGCAGCACCGCGAACTCTCGCCGCCGGGAATCTGCGGAAGCGACGAGCATCGCCACGAATCCAAGCGAAACGACCAGGATGAAGACGAACGGCACTTTCGCCATCGCGCCGATAATGCCGAAACCGTGCGCCAGCGTGCCGTCCGCCACCTCGTCCCGCGCATGAAGCCGCACCGCCTGGTCGTCCGCAGGCGCCAGGACCGCGCGGATGTCCCGCTCGACGAGCCGTCCTGCCGCGAATACGCCGTGCTCCTTCAAGAACGCCGGTTCGTAGTCCAGCCACAGGTGCGTCATCTTCACCATCATCGCCGGACGCGCATCGCACGCCTCGACCGTGTCGAACGAAACGAAGACCGGTCCGTCCGTGTGGCGCGGCATCCGGTTGAGCCCCCGCACCAGGGCGCGGCTCGTCACCATGTGCCAGTTGAGATCGACGATGCCGACGATCTTCAGGGCGATCTTCAGTCCGCGTCCGCAATCAAGCTTCAGGTCGTCGCCGAGCTGCAGCCGGCGCGCCCGCGCCATCATCTCGGTGATGATGCAGCTGTCGCCCGAGTTGATCGCCTGCTCGGCCTCCGTCCGAGTTCCGGCGACGAACTTGAAGTCCGGCAGCCAGTCGCTGCCGAGCAGCAGCGCGTTTCGAAACGCCTTCCGCCGTCCACCCATGCCTCCACCCTTCTCGACCTCTCCGCGGCCGAAGCCCTTCAGCTCCTCCAGCGGCTCCAGGTTGACCTGCAGCGGCGCGAGCTCGTGGATACGCCGCACGCCCTTCACGCCGGCGCGCACCTTGCCGATGTCGAAGCTCGACGCGCCGCCGGGCAGGATGGACACGATCGCGTCCGGCCATTCGGGCGACGGCACGAATGCGCGCATGAGCGACGCCCCCCACACTTCAACGGCGACGAAGGCGCCGAATCCGCAGGCGAAGGCGATCAGCATGCCGAGATGCCGTTTGCGCGGCATCCGGTCGGACGCCGCCTCCAGCGGCTTCACCTTGAGCGCGGGCCTAAGCGCGACCAGCGCGGCCGCGAGCGCGACAGCGGCGGAAACGCCCAGAACCGCCACGGGGGGCTGCAACGGGCCCGTCCCCATCGGAAACGTCACCGCTTCAACCTTCACGTAAAGCCAGAGCGCCCCCCACGCCGCCGCGACGCCGAGCAGGTCGCCGACCAGCGTCAGGACCATGGAAAGCCGGAAGACGCGGGCGACGACTCCGCCGCGAGTCATCCCGACCATTCGCAGAATGGCGATTTCCTTGCGCTTCGCCTCGATCGTCAGCAAGAGCGAATTGACGAGCAGGCAGAGCGCGGTCAGCGCGGCCGCCCAGAGAAGGAGCGCCCTCGCGCGGTCGAAGTTGCGTCCCTCCTCGCTCGTGAAGCCGGGCGCGAGGTCTGCCGCGGACTTCGGCTCCCATGTCCGCCACTCCTCGTCAATCGCCGCGGCGGTTTCCGCGCTGACGAAAGCGTTCGGGTAGCCGCGAAGCGGTTCCTCCCAATCCAGGACCGCGGCGATTTTGAGGCGGTGGGCCCGCTGTCTGCCGACCAGCGAGAGTTCCGTGCCGAGCGGCGGCACCGGCAGTCTACGCTGCGCGAACATCGCCCGGGTGACGGCACATTCGCCCGGGCGGAGCGGCAGGCCGGACGAAGTCGCGACGCACGCCATCATCGGCGGGCCCTGCATCACCCGTCCGTCCGGACGGTAGTCGATCACGAACGACGCGACCTTCGCCTCCGCCGCGACGGGAACTGCCGCCAGCAGCCGCTCCGCGACCGCCGTCGCCTGATGGTCGTTCGCCGCCACCAGTCCGCGCATGAACGTGACGGTGCCCACGGCGAGCGCCACGCCAAGAACCGCGCACAGATAACGGACCTTCACCGATATGTCTCCAGATACTTCCGCGAGACGAGCGCCGCGTCACCCTCCGTCGCGTACGACGCGGCAATGCGTCCGTCCTTCAGAAAATGCACGGTCTTCGCGCACGCGGCGACGACCGGATCATGCGTGACGACGAGAATCGCGCTCTTCTCGTTGAGTTCCCGCAAGATCTCGCAGATGCCCTTTGCGCTCTGCGCGTCGAGGTTCCCCGTCGGCTCGTCGGCCAGGACGACCGCCGGCTCGGCGACGAGAGCCCGCGCGATGGCGACGCGCTGCTGTTCGCCGCCCGAAAGCTCCTCCGGCTTCTTCGCCAGCTTGCCGGCGATCCCGAGCCGCTCCGCCAGCGCCTCAAGGCGTCCGTCCGTGGCCGTGCGCACACGGCCGTCGAGCCGAAGCGGCAGCAGGATGTTCTCGCGCACCGTCTTTTCGTTCAGCAGGTTAAACGCCTGGAAGATGACGCCGACATGACGGCGGCGAAACTTCGCCGCGGCGGAGTCGGACATCTTCAAGACGTCCTCGCCGTCCACCCGCAGCACACCCGCGTCCGCCCCGAGCAAGCCCGCGGCAATATGCAGAAACGTCGACTTGCCGCTCCCGGACGGACCCATCAGCGCCTCGAAACTCCCCGCTTCGAGACTCAGCGAAAACTCCTTCAGGACCTCCTGCGTCCCGTATCGGCGGCAGATTCCGACCGCCTCCAACGCCTTGTTCGTCATCGTTCTCCTTTCACACCTTTCAACGCCGCGACGGCCGCCGCGGTTCGGTCCGAAGCGGCGTGTTCATGTCCCGGACACGCGGAGCATGACGGACTGGAGGCTCTTCCACATGCTCTTCTTGATGGCCATCACCGACTCCGTCACGGTGGGGAAGCGCAGAATGTAGTTCGGCGAGTAGGTGACGAGCACGTCCTGTCCCGCGCCGACGCGCAGCCACTGCCCCGGAGCGCCGCGCTGTCCCGGGAACCACTTGCGCAACGCGAGCGACCCCAGGACGATGTAGACGCGCGCGGGCGGCAGTTCGCCCGTGAAGACGATCGGCGCGGTTTCTGGCGTCGCCTTCATCGCCAGCACGATCTTGGCCATCATCTCCACGCCGGCCGGCGTGAGGGCCTTGTCGTGCAGAAAGACAAACGGCAGCGCGCCGTCCGCAGCAATCGCAGGCACCGGCGGCGGAACCGGCGGCGGCGGAACTGCCGCGCGCGGAGGAAGCGGCTTCGGGGACGGCGCCGCCGCAACCGGCGGTTTCGGAGCAGGCGCGTCCATCGGTTTCGGGGCTGGCGCAGCAGGTTTCACCGTCTTCGGCGAAGTCCCTGTCAGCGACCGCAGAAACGCCGCGTCGATTTCGACGGTGCGCTGTCCGCACGCCCGCTCAAGGTCGAGCGCCTGCGCGAGACCCTCCAGAATATAATCGACCGCCGTCGGCATTGCCGCCGTCCGTCAGGCCTGCTTCGGCGGATTGTAGCCGAAGGGATTGTTCTTCTGCCAGTTCCAGCTGTCGCGGCACATCTCCTCAATGCCGCGCTCGGCCTTCCAGCCGAGTTCGCTGGCGGCGAGAGCAGGATCGGCCCAGCACTCGGCGATGTCGCCGGGGCGCCGCGGGCAGAGCTTGTAGGGGACGGGACGGCCGGAGGCCTTCTCGAACGCCTTGACGACCTGAAGGACCGAATAGCCCTTGCCGGTGCCGAGGTTGTAGACCTTGAGCCCGAGCTTCGGCTCGCGCTCGATCTTCTCGATGGCGCGCAGATGGCCGATGGCGAGGTCGACGACGTGGATGTAGTCGCGCACGCCAGTTCCGTCCGGCGTCGGATAGTCGTTGCCGAAGACGCTGAGTTCGGCACGGCGACCCACCGCCACCTGCGCGACGAACGGCAGCAGGTTGTTGGGGATGCCCGCCGGATCTTCGCCGATGCGGCCGGACGGATGCGCCCCGATGGGGTTGAAGTAGCGCAGCAGGACGACGTTCCATTCGGGATCGGCCTTCTGCACGTCCTTGAAGACCTGCTCCATCATGAGCTTCGTCCAGCCGTAGGCGTTCGTGCACCCGGGCGCCGGGAAGTTCTCGCGGATCGGCACGGAGGCGGGATCGCCGTAGACGGTCGCCGACGAGGAGAAGACGATGTTCTTGCAGCCGTGTTCGCCCAGGCACTTCAGCAGCGTGAACGTGCCGCCGAGGTTGTTGGCGTAGTACTTGAGCGGGATCCGCGTGGATTCGCCGACGGCCTTGAGCGCGGCGAAATGGATCGTCGCCTGGAACGGGCCTTCCTTGTCCAGGACCTCGTTGAGCCGCGCTTCGTCGCGGATGTCGAGTTCGTAGAAGGACGCCTCGCGTCCCGTGATCTCCTTGACGCGGGCGAGGGACTCGCGCGAACTGTTGCAGAGGTTGTCCACGACGACGACGTCGTGTCCGGCGTTCAGGAGTTCGACGACGGTGTGGCTGCCGATGAATCCGGCTCCGCCGGTGACGAGGATCTTCATGATGTGATTCCTTTCTTTACAAAGAGGCGGCGATGCGCCGACCCTACCGTTAGTGTTCACGCCCTAGACGAAGGTCGTGAGGTCTTGCGGGCGCTTTCCTTGCGCAAATCGTGCAGGCGCTTCTCGACCGATGGCGTGACGAACGCGGCGGTTTCGCCGCCATAGCTGGCGATCTCCCGGACGGTCGAGGCGGTGACGTAGGCCAGACTTTCGCTCGGCATCATGAAAAGCGTTTCGATCTCGGGGGCCATCCTGCGGTTCGTCAGCGCCATCTGGAACTCGTACTCGAAGTCGGAATAGACGCGCACGCCGCGGATGACGACCCGTACGCCTTCGCGGCGGCAGAAGTCGACCAGCAGGCAGTCGAGCATCTTCACCGTGACGTTCCGCAGCTTCGCCTTGCGCACGTCCTCGCGGATCATCGCCAGGCGTTCCTCGGCGGAGAACCGCGCCCCCTGCTTGGCGCTCGTCGCCGCCACCGCGACAATGAGCCGGTCGTAGAGCTTCGCCGCGCGGCGGATGAGGTCGAAATGCCCCAGCGTCATCGGGTCGAACGTCCCCGGATAGACCGCGCAGCTTTTCGTCGTCGTCTTCATGCCTGCTTCGCCTTCAATTCCTTCACCTCGGCCCGCAGCTTCGCCACCATCTTCGGCAGCAGGACGCGAGCGCCGAAGTCGCGCATCGATTCGGCCGGAGCGCCCAGCACGTACTTGACCGAGCCGTCCAGCGACTGCGGCACGCCCGCCTGGGGACCGACCTGCACGCCGTCGGCGATCTTGATGTGGCCGGAGATGCCGGCCTGCGCCCAGATCAGGCAGCCCGCGCCGATCTCCGTCGAGCCGGCGACGCCGCTCTGCGCGATGAGGCCCGAGTAGCCCTTGACCTTGACGTTGTGTCCGATCTGCACGAGATTGTCGATCTTCGTCATCGGCCCGATGTAGGTGCGGCCGATGCGGGCGCGGTCGATCGTCGTGTTGGAGCCGATCTCCACGCCGTCGCCGATCTCGACGATGCCGAGCTGGGGGATCTTCTCGATGAAGATCGAGCCGTCGGGACGCAGTCCGTTGTTGAAACCGTAGCCGTCGCCGCCGAGCCGGACGCCGCAGTGGATGATGCACTCCCGGCCGACGATCGTCCCCTCGCGGAGCGTGACCTGCGGGTAGATGTGCGTACGCGCGCCCACCCGGCAGCCCTCGCCGATGAAGACCTGGGCCTCGATGACGGCGTTCTCGCCGATCTCGGCGCCCTTCTCGATCACGGTGAAAGGTCCGACATGGACGCCTTCGCCGAGCCGGACGGACGGGTCGACCAGCGCCGTCGGATGGACGCCGGGCGCGCGCACCGGCTCCGGCGGGGTGAAAATCTTCGCCGCGGCCATGCACGCGTGGTTCGGATCCGCCACGCGGATGATCGCGCAGGGAGCCCCGTGGCTCCAGTCCGGCGGCAGCAGCACGGCCGACGCCTTCGTGGACTGCACGAGCTTGACGTGCTTCGGGTCCTTGCAGAAACTCAGGTCGCCAGGGCGGGCCTCCTCAAGACCGCCGCAGGCGACTAGCTCGACGTCCGCCCCCTCAAGGACGCCGCCAAGGGCTTTCGCCAGTTCACTTGCCTTCATTTTCGGTCGTCCTCGCCTTCGTCGGATCGACGCCCATAGTCTTCAGCACGCCGTCGGTGACGTCAAACTCGGGCTTGAAGAACGGAACCGCGCTCGCGTCGGCGACAAAGTCATAACCGTTTTCACGCGCAAAGGCACCGATGCTCGTGCGCAGGTCTTCGGTCACCGCCTTCAGCAGACGACCTTCGAGGTCGCGAAGGTCCTGCTGGGTGCGCAACGCCTCGGCGCGGAGCTGCTGCTGGCCGGCGAGGAACTTGTTCTGGATGTCCAGGAGGTCCTTCTCCAGCTTCTCCCTCGCGGCAGCGGCCAGCATCGGGTTGCGCGCCTGTTCGGACAGCTTCTGACCGTCAGCCTGAAGCTTTTCGAGATCAGACTTCTTCTGCTCGAGCTTGCGCTGGTAGTCCTTCTCGGTGTCGAGCACCAGCTTCTTGTTCGACTCGTAACGGGGATGGCCGTGCACCAGCACCATCATGTCCACCGTGCCGACCTTCATCTCGCCGAAGGCAGCAGTAGCCGCGGCAATCGCCAGAGCCGTCAAAGTATGCTTCATCATAAGATTCGACCTTTCCCTTCCAACCATTAGAACTCGTATCCGACGGTAAAGGAGAAGACCTCCTCGTCCGCTTCGTCAGGCTTCTTGAACGGCGTCGCGAAGTCCAGACGGATCGGGAACATCGGGATGTCGATTCGGAGGCCGATACCAACCGTCCACGCGAAGGTGCTGGAAAAGTCGAAGTCGAAGCAGTCCGTACCGACGCTGCCGAGGTCGCTGAACACTGCGGCGCGGAGCATCTTGACGACCGGCACCGTGTACTCGAAATTCATGCAGAAGAGCGTCTGGCCGCCCCATGGAATGTCCGACGCCCCGTTACTCGCAAACGGCGCGACGTTACGGTACTCGATGCCGCGGATCGAACGCGGACCGCCAAGGAACATGCGCTCGAAGATCGGTAGGTCGTCGCTGAGCGCGTCAATGGTCTCTGCCCGAAGACCGACCATGAACACATGATCGCGCAGCCAGTTCATGTACGAGCCGCTGTTCACGATTTCACGCCACAGCGGAATGTAGCTGCGGTGGCTGAAGCCCGCGCGCCAGAACTGGACGTCGCCGCCGGCGGAGATGTCGAAGAACAGCTGGCTGCGCGAACCGCTCGTGGGCATCCGGAAGTTGTCGCGGCTGTCGCGGCTCCAGAAAAGGCGCACGACCGACTCCCAGCTGCCGCCGTATTCGTCATCCTCGCCGGCAACGGAAACCGGCTTGTTATCGAAGTAATAGATGTTGTCGTCAGGATCGTCGAATTCCACATATTCAGCCGTGTAGCGCACACCGAACCGGCCGAAGGGAACCATCCGGCGCTCCGCAGGCAGTTCGTCGTCCCAGAGCTGACGCGGATTCCAGACCTTCATCGGATAGCTCAGCCCGACGGACGCGCCGGAGCGGATGAGGTCGTACTCGTCATACCAGCGCATACGGCGATAGCCCTCGACGCTCAGCTCCAGAAGACGGTCGAAGAGGTGCGGCTCGATGACGCTCGCCTCCACCGTCTGATAGCGCGGGCCCCACGCCACATAGGCGCGGCCTTTCTGACCACCGCCGCGGAAGAACTTCCCGGGGGCGAAGAGGTCGAAGTTCGACTGGCTCACCTCCGCCGAAACGTAGACCGAGTCAACCGAACTCGCGCCCAGGCCGACCATGAACGAACCGGTGTTCTTCTCCTCGACGTCGTACACGAGATTGCGGTACTCGGAGCCAGTCGCGGCATCCGGGGCGCGTCCCGACGGCTCGAGCTTGTAGCTCACGCGAGAGAAGTAGCCCAGATTCTCCAAGCGGTGCTGGCTGCGTTCCGCCCGGTCCTCCAGCATCCGGTCGCCAGGGCCGAGGGCGATTTCGCGGCGGATGACCTTGTCCTTCGTGTAGTCGTTGCCGCGCACAAGCACCTCGTCGATAACAACCGGAACCCCCTCCTCGACCTGAAAGACGAGATCCACGACGGCGGAATCCTTCGCGTTCGGCAGACGGCGGACAGACACCTGAGTGTCGGCCAGGCCCGAATCGCCAGAACCGACGACCACCTTGATGCGATGAGCGGCGTCATCAATGGCCTTCGCCCCGGCTACGGATCCATTCGGCGGCAGGTGGCTCTTGGCTTTCACCGCCTCCTCGGGATAGCGCGTCAGGCCTTTGATCGACACCTCGCCGACCTTATACTGCAGACCCGGCTGGACATGGAACTCGACGTCGCACTCCTCAGGATCGCCCTCCACCGCCAGCCGCCGCGGCGACTCGGCGCGGACATCGAGAAAGCCGTGGTTGCGGAAAACCTCCTCGATTTTCGTTCGGCACTGCTCCAGGTCCTCGTCCGACGACAGCGAATCGGCGAACCACCCGGCGGGATTCCACCACGGGAAGTCTCCGATCGCCGCATGCAGTTCGCCATCCTCGACCTCTTCGACCGACTCCGCCCCGGTGAAGACGATGTCACGGATCTTCATCCGGTCTCCCTCAGTAATCGTGAACGTCACCTCGCAGTCGCTGCCCACCCCGGTGCGCTCGGCCGACGGAACAACCTTCACGTAGGGGTAGTGCTTCTTCTGGTAAGCCTTGACAACCCGGTCGGCGGCCGCGGCAAGATCGCCCTCGCCGTAGAGGTAACCGTCGCGGAGCCCGGCCTCGGTCGCCACCTTCGACTCCGAAAGCGCCGAACAGCCCACAACCTTCAGCGGCGCATGGTAGCGCAGCTTGCGACGGACAATAAACGTCACCGAAACCCCGTCCTCGGTCCGCTCGGCGTCCGCGTGGATGTCCTCGAACTCGTCAGCGTCCTTGAGGGCGTTGACGTCGCGCGAAACCACCACCGGATCGTAGGTCTGCCCGACCTTCGTCTGACAGCGGCTGACAATCGAGCCGACGTCGCCCCCGAAACTGTCGAGGGTCTTCACCTTCACTGCCGACACCTGCGCCGCCGACGCGGCAAATCCGGCGATTGACGCCAGAGCGATGAGTAGAGTTTTCATAGTTATCTATTATTTTATCAAATCTAAGGCCGCTTTCATAGTGTCTTTATCAGGGAATTCCTCGCTCGCGCACCGTCCGTCGCCGGCGGGGAAGCAGAAGCCGGCGCCGGGACGGGTCGCCGCCCAGGCGTCCAGGCCGGCGAGCAGGTCCTCGCTCCGCGAAAGAAGATGCCGCGACGGCGCCGCGCCGTCGAGGACCCCGGACGCCGACAGCGCCTGGGTCCAGGCCGCGCGCGTCTCCTCGGGGAGCTGGCCGCGGCAGACCGCATAGGCCGCGTCCAGCATCAGTCCGAGCGCGACCGCGTAGCCGTGCGGCAGCTTGTAGCCGCTCATCTCCTCCAGCCGCACGGCCCCCCACAGCGCAAGCGGCGGCACCGGCACGCTCCGCCGCACCTTGACCACGGCGCGGACGACTTCGTCCAGCGCCGCGTCGTCCCGTCCGCGGAAAGCCTCCGACAGCTCCAAAAGGCGTTTCAAGAGCGTCGCGTCGCACGCGGCGGCCACGCGCAGGGCCTCGGCGAATCCGCCCCGCCAGACGCCGTCCAGCACCGTGTGCGCGAAGCCGAGATCAATGACGACCGCCGCGGGCGAACACGGCACGCACAGCACGTCCTTGCGGCCCGTGAGGTTCAGCGCCGCGGTCTCCGCATAGGCCGAGTCGACCATCGCCGCCACCGTCGTCGGGATGCGCACCGTCTTCAAGCCGCCGCGCACCTGGGCCGCCGCCCAGCCGGCGACGTCGATGACGCTGCCGCCGCCGATGACTACGAGCGCGTCCACGCGCCCGGCTTCGGGCGCCAGCGCCGCCGAGACGATGCGCAGCGCGCTCTGGAAGCCGTCGCCCTTGATCTTCTCGCCGCCGCCGAGCACGATCGGACTGCCGGCCAGCGCGACGCCGCGGTCCCGCACCCAGGCGCCGATGCGCGTGCCGAGGCCCTCCGTCCGCTGGACGACGTTCAGGTCCGCGACCATCATCACCCGCGGCGTCTCCGTCCCCGTGACGGACCGCAGGACGTCCGCGAGGACGTCCCCACCCGCCGCGAACAGGTCGTCGGCGAACTCAATCGGATAGTTCAAGCAGTTCTTGCGCATGTTTCCTCACTACGCTGGTGATCTTTTCGCCGCCCAGCATCCGGGCGATCTCCGAAACCCGCTCCTCGCCCGACACCGCCGCGATGCCGGTGCGCGTGCGTCCGCCGGACACGGTCTTCGCCACCACCAGATGGCGTTCGCCGAAGACGGCGCTCTGCGGCAGATGGGTGATCGCGATGACCTGATGGTCCGCCGCCACCGTGCGCAGCTTGCGCCCGACGACCGCGCCGATTTCGCCGCCGACATTGGCGTCGATCTCGTCGAAGACCATCGTGGTCAGCCGCTGGCAGCCCGCCGCCACGACCTTCACCGCCAGCATCACGCGGGCGATTTCGCCCGACGATGCGATCGCCGCCAGCGGCCGCGCGGACTCGCCGGGATTCGGCTCGAACATGAACGTGACGAGGTCGCAGCCGTGCGCGTCCGGCTCGGCCGACGAGACGACCGTCGCGAACCGCGCCTGCCGGAAGCCGAGGTCGCGCAGCTCGCGCGTCACCGCCTTCGCCAGCCGCTCGCCGGCGGCCGTGCGCAGCGCGGTCAGCTTCGCCCCGGCCGCGCGCACCTCCGCACGGGCCGCGTCCCGACGGGAGCGCAGCTCCGCCAGCCGTTCGCCGCGGTGCTCCATCGCCTCCAGCCGCCCGCGCTTCTCCGCGAGAATCGCGGCCACGGCCGCCGAAAAGCCCTCGTCCGGCGGCGACGGACGCCGCTCGACGTACTTGCGCCGCAGCCGGTTCACCAGCGTCAGCCGGCGGTCCATTTCGGCAAAGGCCTCGGGGTCGGCGTCCAGCCGGGAGATAGCGTCCGCCACCGTGCGCGACAGCTCCTGCGTCCGCAGCGTCAGGTCCTCGACCGTCTCCGCCCATTCCGCCGCCGCGGGAAAGTGCCGCGCCATCGCCGCCAGCCGGGGGCGCACCCCCTCCAGGACGGACTCGACGCCGGCGTCGCCGCCCAGGGCCTCGGTCACCGCGTTGGCGGACTCCACGAGCTCCGCCGCATGCGCGGCCGCAGCGTGCCGTTCGGCGAGGTCGTCGTCGTCAACCGTCACCCCGGCCTCTTCCAGTTCGCCGACCTGGAAACGCAAGAGGTCGAGTTCGTCCGGATCGTCGGACGCGCCCTCCAGCTCGGCCAGCTGCGCGGACGCTTCGGACAGCGCCGCCCACGCCCGCCCGTAAGCCGCGGCCTCCGCCGCGTGCGCCCCGTCAGCGGCGATCCCGCCGAACGCATCGACCGCCTCGCGCTGGAACGCCGGCTCCAGGAGCCGCTGATTCGCGCGCGGCCCGTGGACGTCGACAAGCCCGTGCCCCAGTTCGCGCAGTTCGGCCAAGGTCACGCTCTCGTCGTCCACCCAGGCGCGCGAACGGCCCTCGGCCGTCACCGTGCGCCGCAGCGAACGGCCGTCGAAAACCGCCTCGACTTCGGTCTCGCGGGCGCCGTCGCGGACCTGCCCCGCCTCGGCACGTCCGCCCAGGACCAGTTCCAGCGCACCCATGAGGACGCTCTTGCCCGCACCGGTCTCGCCGGTGATGACATTCAGGCCCGGGCCGAATTCGACCTCGGTTTCCTCGACAACCGCCAGATTTCTGACTTTAAGGTGAGAGAGCATCAAACGAATGGTCTGAAAAATTGGAGCGGGCGAAGGGAATCGAACCCTCGTAAGAAGCTTGGGAAGCTCCTATTCTGCCATTGAATTACGCCCGCAAAATAAAGGTGCGCTGGCGGAGAGAGAGGGATTCGAACCCCCGATACCCTTGCGGGTATGCATGATTTCGAGTCATGTGCATTCAACCAGGCTCTGCCATCTCTCCTGCAACAACGCGGGATATAATACCAAAAAGCGCTGTGAAAAGTCAATAGGAAATTAGGCCTCACTCCCATTCGGGTGTATGACAAAAAAGTGAGAGCGCTTGTTGAAGCGCGTCCCTGTCGTCCGCCTATGCCGCCCGTCTGAAAGCCGAGCGGGCTTGCCAGTACGCATCGTGTAGGCGGTCCATCACCGCCGCACGTATCGCCAGTACCTT
>JAZQPI010000009.1:0-2059 GCA_045628545.1 Kiritimatiellia bacterium | reverse complement strand
TTTCTGTCGATGGGAAACATCTGAAGGTCGACTGCGGCTTCGGACTCGACCATTCGAAAATGCTCAGATGCACTTTTGCTCAGATGCTCAGATGCCGAGGTCGGTCAAAACCGCGCCAGCGGTATTGACTGACCGAGTACTTGATATTTTATAGCGCCCGAAATTGAATCGGAAATTTTGTGGCAAGGGGGCGCGGCAAAGTGGTATAATTCTCCTTGTCATCAACCAATCGGGGGACCGTATGTTTCGAGCTTCGCTTTTGTCTTTGGGATTGTGCGCGCTTTCGGGCGCGGCGTTTGCCGCCGCGGACGTCAGCTTGACGAATTCGAGGGGACTTTCGCGAAGTGGACCGGCGCCCCGATCACCTTTGCCGAAGGGGAGAACGAGGTCGTCTTCAAGGTCTCGTCCGGTGTCGGCGGCTGGGCTGCCGCGCTCGCCGTCCGCGATCCCGGCAACGAACTCGCGTTCGAATAAGAAGGAGCATGGCCATGAAGAAGATTGACTACAAGTGGACGGCGCTCGCCTTGCTGTGGGTGGCCTTTTTCCTCCAGCAGGGCACGCGGCAGCTCTTCGGGCCGAGCGTGCCGGCGATCTGCGGCTCGCTGGGGGTGGACAAGGTCTCCATCGGCGTGGTCGGGACGGTCTTCGCGATGATGTACGGCATCTGCGTGCCGTTCGCGGGCATCGCTGCGGACCTCTTCAAGCGCAAGTGGATGGTCGTCAGCGGCGTCGCGATCTTCTGCGTCGGCATCTTCGCGTCGGGATTCGTCGCCTCGGTCGGACTGCTGATTCTCGCCTACGGCGTGTTGAACGGACTCGGCCAGACGTTCTACTACCCGTCCGCGAGTTCGCTCGTCGCGCAGCTGCACCGGGATTCGCGCGCGACGGCCATGTCGATTCTCCAGCTCGGGCTCTACATCGGCATTGTCGGCTGCGGCACGCTGGCGGGTCTGCTGGCGGGGAAGGGCGGCGAAAGCTGGCGGATGCCGTTCTGGATCTTCGGCGGCGTCGGACTCGTCTGGTCGCTCGTCATGGTCTTCGCGCTGCGGGACACGAAGCCGGTGGACGCGGGCGGGAACGGGAAGGGCGCGGCGGAAGGCGGCGAGCCGACGATTGGCGAGGCCGTCAAGGCGGTGTTCTCCAAGCCGACGGCGATCTGCGTCATCTTCGGCCTGGCGATGATGATCTACGTCGACATCGGCTTCAAGAACTGGATGCCGTCATTCCTGCAGGACAACTTCCTGAAGGACAATCCGTTCCTTGGGCGCTGGTACGGACTCCACGCCGTCCTCTGGCACTATCTCGGCGCCATTGTCGGCGTGATGCTCGGCAGCCGTCTCGGCGACCGCCTCGTGAAGACGCGTCCGGGCATCCGCCTCGAGCTCGGTCTGGCGGGTCTGGGGCTGGCGATTCCGTTCATCGTCTGGATGGCGAACGCGTCGTCCTTCGCGTTCTGCTGTGCGGCGATGCTCGGCTTCGGCTTTTCCCGCGGCGTCTACGACTCGAACTTCATGGCGAGCTTCTTCGACGTGGTCAATCCGCGCTATCACGCTTCGGGCGTGGGCATCATGATGTGCATCGCGTTTCTCTTCGGTTCGCTTTCCTCCACGGTGCTGCCGTGGCTCGCGAAGCGGCTTGGCGGCGACATGACGCTGAGCATGTCGTCCCTCGCCGGCTTTTATCTCGTCGGCGCGCTCGTGATCCTGCTTGCGCGGGTCTGTTTTCTCCGCCGCGATTCCGAGCGGTAGCGGTCCGTACACCTACACCTCGTTTAGTTCGAGTTCGAGACGGCAAGCGTACGCCTGCGCCTCTGGCCTGCGCTCAAGCAAAACCGAGCGGTCCGAGCTGTCCGGACGACCGCGGCAAAAAAAATTCAAATACCCCCTTGCGCACCCTGCGTGCTTTTTGATATACTATGCACCTGTTCGCCCGAAAGGGCCTACGTCGATCCTTGAAAACCGAAGGTTGGAGATTAAAGAGAATTACAACTCGTAAACGAGATCAAGCGAGGAATTGTTTGGTTCTTCGGGTTGCCTGACTGTTTGATCCAGGGCCGTCA
>JAZQPI010000008.1:0-5014 GCA_045628545.1 Kiritimatiellia bacterium | reverse complement strand
CAGCCAATGGGAAACGTCTGAAGCTCGACTGCGGCTTCGGACTCGACCATTCGAAAATGCTCAGATGCACTTTTGCTCAGATGCTCAGATGCCGAGGTCGGTCAAAACCGCGCCAGCGGTATTGACTGACCGAGTACGTCGCCGGCCGGCTTCAGTAGTTGAAGAGCACTTCGTCGCCAGAAACGGAGTCGGGGGCGATCCAGAACTTGTACTCGCCGTGGTCGCAGGCGAACTGTCCGTCGCGCTTCACGTACCCGAGCCGCTTTTCGTCCAGCGCAAAGACGACTTCACGGCTCTCGCCCGGCTGAAGCGTGATCCGCTCGAAGCCGCGCAGCTCGCGACGGGGACGCCATCCGCCTCGGCAGGCGAGCTGGTTGATGTAGAGCTGGACCACTTCGGTCCCCGCCCGCTTGCCCGTGTTCGTCACCTTCGCCGTCGCCTCCAGCGTCCCGTCCGCCCGGCGCGTCACCTTCGGATTCGTGTAGGCGAAAGTCGTGTACGTGAGGCCGTAGCCGAACGGATAGGCCGGCTTGCGCGGCAGATCGCGATAGTGTCCGTCCCACGGACGGCTCCCCGTCGCGTGGTTGTAGAAGATCGGGCACTGCCCGCGGTCACGCGGCACGCTCATCGAAAAGCGTCCCGACGGATCGACCTTGCCGAGCAGCACGTCCGCGAGCGCGTTGCCCGCCTCGCTCCCCGGCTGCCAGGCGTAAAGCACCGCGGCGGACTTCTCCCACACCGCGGGGACCGACAGCGGCCGTCCGCAGAACAGGACCGTGACGATCGGCTTGCCGGACTCCGCCACCGCGTCGAAAAGCTCCTGCTGGCGTCCCGTCAGCCCGAGAAACGCCCGCGACGTGTTCTCGCCCGTCCAGCCCTTCAGCTCGCCGACCGCCATCACCACGAGGTCCGCCGCCTTCGCCGCCTCGACCGCCGCGGCCGCGTCATAGAAGGACGGGTCGTCCGAAACTACGACGGCCTTGCCGTCCTGCAAAGTCGTCGTCTTCGCCTCGGTGTTGAGCGCACAGCCCTTCACCACGTCGATCGCCACGTCCGGCATGGCGGCCTTGAGACCCGCCGCGAGCGAGACCGTCTCCTCGCCGCGCCCGTGCGCGAACCACGCGCCGATCATCTCGTCGCCGTCGTCGCCCATCGGGCCGATCAGCGCGACGCGCTTGAGCTTCGCCGGATCGAGCGGCAGCGTCTCCTTCGCGTTCTTCGCCAGCACGCACGCCTTCGCCGCGGCCTCCCGCGCCAAAACCCGCGCCGCCTTGCGGAAATCGCCGGCTTCGTCCGTCACCTTCGCAAGCCGCCCCTCGTCCACGTACGGGCGCTCGAAAAGCCCGACCCGGAACTTGAACCGCAGCAGCCGCCGCACCGCCTCGTCCACCGCCGCCGCGCTCACCCGGCCCGCCTTCACCTCGCCGACAAGCCCCTCGCCCTGCGCCTGGACGAACGCGCCGCCCATCATGTCCACGTCATTGCCGGCGTTCATCGCCAGCGCGCCCGCCTCGGCGCGGTTCGCCGCATAGCCCCAGAAGCAGAGCTCGCCGATCGCGTCCCAGTCGCTCACCACGAGGCCGTTCCACTTCCATTCGCCGCGCAGCACGTCCGTCAGCGTATGGCGGTTCGCGCAGGCCGGGATGCCGTCGATGTCGTTGAAGCTCGACATGATCGTCGCGACGCCCGCGTCGACGCCCGCGCGGAACGGCGGCAGATAGATGTTCCTAAGGTCCCACTCGCCGAAGTGCGTCGCCGTGTAGTCGCGGCCGCCCGTGCCGGCGCTGTAGCCCACGAAGTGCTTGAGGCACGCCGCCACCGCGTCGGGAGACGACGGATCGCCGTTCTGGAAGCCCTTCACCTGCTCGGCCACGCAAAGCGCGGCAAGATACGGATCCTCCCCGCACGTCTCCTGCACGCGGCCCCAGCGGACGTCACGCGCCACGTCGCACATCGGCGCGAAGCACCAGTCCACGCCCTGCGCACGCGCCTCGACCGCCGCAATGCGCTGCATCCGGCGGAAAAGCTCCGGCTCGAACGCGCCCGCGAGCGCCGGCGAAATCGGGAAGATGAGGTTGCAGCCGTGAATGACGTCGTGGGCGAAGGACAGCGGGATCCCCAGCCGGGTCTCTTCGAGCGCCGCGCGCTGATAGCGGTTGCGCTCGCCGGGCGCGGAGCAGTTCCAGATGAACGACCCGATGCGGCCGTCGCGGATCTTCGCGTGAAAGCCCTGCCCGGCATCGAAATTCTCCTTCGGATCCGACGCGCAGTCCTGATAGAGCTGGCCCGCCTTCTCCTCCGGCGTCATCCGCGCCAGCAAGTCCTCCACCCGGCGCTCGACCGGCAGGGAGGGGTCTTCGTAGGGATCGCACGTGCCGTTGCGGTTGCAGTCGGTCCAGCCCTCCGCGGCAAAAGCCGAAGCGGCGGCGAACAGGACGGAGAAGAGACAGGCGTTTTTCATCTTGGGGTTCCTTTTTTGTCTTCGGACGCGCCGAAGCGCGTCCCTCCCGGATTAGAAGTCCAGACCGGCCATCAGGCGGAACATCCACTGTCCGCGCGAGACGGAGCCGTTGATGTACCGCGTGTTGAGGTCGAGGTCGCTCGTCCACAGACGGGACATGAAGTCGAAGCCGAGGCTGTAGCGGTCGTAGTGGGCGAGCGCCCCGAGCCCCGCCAGGCCGTAGATGCTCCACTCCCCGTAGTTGCCGCCCTCGCTGAAGATGCGACGACCGTTACAGGCCGCGGTCATCGAATAACGCAGGTGCATGTAGGAGAAGCCGACGCCCAGCGTGCCGTAGACCCGGAGCCAGGAGAAGACGTCGTAATACGGACGCACCAAGAGCGCCGTCTCGTACTCGTTGTAGTCGCCGTTGACACTATAGCGGCACGACGAGAAGCCGGACTTGACGGAGGAGATTTCGCGGACGTTCATCGAATTGACGTTGACAACCGGACCGGGTCCGTCATAGGTTCCGCGGCCGAAGGAGCCGTCCGGATTGAGCTCGTAGTCCCCGCCCAGGTCGGAGACGTCGATGGACGACTCGTAGTACCCCTCGCGGACGGAATCCGTCCGGCGCGCGACCTCGCCCTGGCCGTTAAGCAGGTCGCTGCGGAAGAACCAGTTGAAGTCAAACGCAATGTCCACGCCGAACCCGTGCTCTTCGTTGTGGTAGAGATTGCGCGCCACCTCGATGCTCACGCCCGGCGACATCGTATTCTCCGACGCGGCGTACGGACGGATCTCCTCGCTGGAACCGGCATAGTCGGCAAACGCATTGCGTCCGACGAGATAGCCGCCGGAAATGGCTCTCGCCGCATCCGGGATGTTCAGATTCCAGGTCTCGCCCCGGGGACGGTAACCTTCGGCATTCGCCGCGTCGACGGGGTTGATCCAACCGCCGTTGTCAAAACGAATGACGCCGTCCGAAGTCCTTCCGGTCGCCCGCGCATAGGCCGAGGCGGAGGACTGCGCGGAGGTCTTCGGCACGGCGGACGGCATGCGTCCCAGCGCCGCCCGGCCGTCACCCTTAAACCGCGTCCGATACCCCGCGTTCAGCGCGGGACCGATCGAAAGCCGCCACCCCTGTCCGAACGCGAACTGCGCACCGTCGCCGGCGTTCAGGAATTCCGCCGCCGTCAAAACGATTCCAACCGTCAGGAAAGTCTTTTTCATCGTATTCATCTTCATCTCCTCCCTTCCCCTTACTCGACCACGGACGAACCGACGGCCACCCGAACCTTGAAGAACTGTATGCCTTCCGGAACCGCGACCGCAAACGATCCGTCGTCTCCGAGGGCAAGGTCTGCAACCTCCGTGTAGGACCCGTCGGGATCCGCCGCGCCATAGAGCGTGACCGCGGCATTCGGACCCGGCACGCCCTTCTGGCCGTCCGCCTCCGTCTCGATACGTCCGCGCACCACGCCGTCCGTCACGTCGAACGCGGCGATGCGGCAGGTCGGGTCGCTGTCTTCTGTCAGCGCCACGCCGAGCGCCACGCTCTTGTTGACCGCCTCCGCCGAGACCGGCGCGGCAAACTGCAGGCGCGACAGCGCCTTGGCGTTCATGCCGCCCAGCTGGACGAAGTTCGTGCGCGACCCGCCGTCATAGACCGTGCAAAGCCAGCCCAGATAGTCCGAAACATTCGTCGTCCTCCCAGTCTCGGGAGATTCGCGCAAGCGCACATACATCTCGATCGTGCGCTGGGCTCCCTTCGGAACGGTGGTCGCGTTGAGGTCATTCACGCCCCAGAAGACCTTTTCGTTCAATTCCGCCTTCGTTAGGATATTCTTGTCGAGATCGACATAGCGGTAGGTTTCGCCCTCCAGCACCACCGTCGGACGCGCCTTGTACTTTGTGGTGTCCCACAACTGCGCCGCGTACTTGCCCGTGGTTTCGTCCAGACGGTCCTGGAACGCATAGAAGACGCGGGTGACGGAAGCCGGGTCGCCGTTCGTCACGCACGCGGTGATCTTCGCGAAGTAGGTGCCGGTGGCCGGCAGGAAGTCCTTGCGCCATTCGATCTTGGCGGTGAGTCCGAAATCGTCCGGACGCACCTCCAGCGTCACGCTCGTCTCGCCGCCGTAGTTGTTCATGCCGGCGACCGTCAGCGTCGCCGTCCCCACGCGGTCGAGTCCGTCCCAAGTCCCCTCGTAATCCTCAGCCGGGACCGGCCGCAGCTCCTGACCGAGCAGCGCGTCCTCGACCTTGAAGCCGACGGGATCGCCCTTGCGGATTTCCGTAACCGCCTCGCCGAGCGCATTGGTGATCGTAACCGTCGCATTCGTGATCGACCGCGGCAGAATCGTCACGCCGACCGCATGGACGTAGGCGGCGAAGTTCGGCGCCGACACGCGGTACCAGAACGAGGTCGGAGTCTCCGCGACGTTCGTGTACGCGAACGGCTCCGCCTGCCAGGTGACGCCGTCCGCCGAGTAGTCGATCGTCGTCGGATTCCCCTTCCAGTCCGCCGCCTTGACCGCCGCGATCAGCGCGTTGGTGTCGAGCGTGTGCGCT
>JAZQPI010000007.1:0-4110 GCA_045628545.1 Kiritimatiellia bacterium | reverse complement strand
TTTCGCGTCCGCCGCCGGGCTCCTTCACGCCGACTATCGCACGCCGGGTGACGAGTATTCGCTTCTCTTCAAGCTGACGGACGCGCTTCTTCATGACCACTCGGCCAAGGTGGAATTGTTCCGTCGCGTGACGCTCAACGTACTCGAACACAATCGCGACGATCATTTGAAGAACTTCGGTTTTCTGATGGACGCGGATGGCCATTGGTCACTCGCGCCGTTCTACGACTTCACCTACAGCGACGGCCCCAACGGCTGGCAGACGCTGTCCGTCGCCGGTGTCGGCGAAAATCCAACGCAGAAGGACCTCGATCGCCTTGCGAAAGAGGTCGGGTTGTGAAGGTTAGGAGTTAGAAGTGACAAGGGGATTAAGATATGCTTGAGCTGACCGCTTATCAACGAAGCCGACTGGCGGCGAACGAACAGGTCTTCTGGTGCGGGACGACGCGCCCTGTCGCGAGGTTTGCCGCCTGGCCGCTCTTTGTCGTCATTGGCGTGGTCGTGGGTGCAATGTTCAGTCCGTTTCTTCGGGTCGTTTGGGGGCTTGTCCGTAGGGATGGGACTCCGACGGCGGTGAAAATCGTGTTTGCGCTTTTTGCTCTGCCGTTCGCGGGCGTGGCATTGGGCTTGCTGCTCAGTCCGTTGTGGCATTGGATTCGTACGCGCGGAAGCGTATGGGTGATTACCGATCGGCGCGTCATACGTTTTTTCGGTCCGTTTGCGAAGTCGTGGGGATGTGACAAGCTGTTTGAACACGTGGCGTGGTCTTCGGTTGGACACGGATGCCTTGATTTCGCCTTTTCTGAACATTGGGACAGGCGCAAGGGCAGTGGATACATGACGACTGATTGCATTGAAAATGTGCGCATGGAAGACGTGCCGTTTGTCAAGGCGGCGTTTCAGCGATTGTCCGAGTGCCGGCGGGTGGGTGAAGCGGCGCGTCAGACGGAAAAGATGTCCGGCGTTGCAGTTGTCTGAGCGCGACTGGTCCGCGTCGCGACGGTAGTTCGCCGATTCCAACGAGGCAGTTGTAAAGGTGTTCGTTCGGCACATGAGCCGGGCGATGAGATAAGTGCGCGATTCACAAGTATTGCAATATTACATATGATTTGGACGTAAAACAAAAGTTGCAATTGACGGGCAGTTGAGGCCTATGGTATTATAAAAGGCGGTTATGACATCACCATTCCCAAATACTTCGCGCAAGCTGCTTGCGGCGATCGGAAGCGGGCCCGGCGCCGCGCGCTGGACCGAGTTCTTTCACAAGTATACGCCCGGTCTGCGCGATTACGCCGCGCGCCATTTCCCGTCCCTCGATGCTGACGACCTCGTTCAGGACGCCTTCGTCGTGCTGGTCAAACGGCTGAAGACCTATCAATACGATCCCGAAGCCAAAGGCGCGTTTCACAACTACCTGACCGGCATCCTCCGCTTTATCGCCATCGACAGGCTGCGGGCCACGGATCGCGAAGCGGCAAACCGCAAGCGCCTTGCGGAAGATCCTGCCGCGCTGTCCGCCGCGCAGACCCCGTTCTCCGCCGACAGCTGGAAGAAGTCCGTCTACGAACTCGCCCTGCGTCGCTTCCTCACCGATCCGCGCGTCCGGACCCAGACGAAGGAAATCTTCAAGCGCGTCGCCATCAGCGGTGAAAAGCCGGAGTCCGTCGCCGCCGATTTCGGCCTTGCCCGCAACGCCGTCGATCAGATCAAGGACCGCACCATCCGCCGTCTCAAGTCCCTGGTCGCCGAACTGGAGGAAAAGCCCCGGTGAGCGCCGAGCCGACATTTTCGACCTGGCTGAAGACCGAAGGCGCAGCCCAGGTTCGGGACGATGCGGCCCGTCTGCTCCGGTCCGGCGACATTCTCGACGGCTGGCGCGTGGTCAGTTTCATCGCCCGCGGCGGAAATGCGGAAGTCTACCGCGTCGAGCACCTCGAGCTGAAAACGGCCGCCGCCGTCAAGATCTCCGTCGCCGCCACGGCCGAAGCATGCGCCCGCTTCAAGCAGGAGGCGCAGATCCTCGGCGGCATCCGCCATGAAGCGCTCCCCGGCTTCTACGCCTTCGGCGTCAGGAACGGACGCGCCTATCTCGTCATCGAGTTCCTGCAGCCGCTCGAACTGCCGCGGACCGACCGTGCCGTCGCCGAATTCGCTCTTCGGATCGCGGCCGCCCTCGATGCGCTGCACGGCCGCGGCATCGTCCATCGCGACGTCAAGCCCGGCAACGTCATGACGCGGAACGGACGCGATCCCGTCATCGTCGACCTCGGCTACGCCAAGCGGATTTCCGACCCGGCCGCCGAGCAGCAGGGAGTCTCGCTCGAACAGAGCCGTCTGGTCGGACTCGGCACCCCCGGCTATGCCGCGCCCGAACAGTTTACCGGCGAGGAGATTTCGCCGGCCTCGGACATCCACGCGCTCGGCGTGCTGCTGAATGAATGTTTCGACGGCAAGCCGCCGCGGCCATGGAAGCGCATCGTCGCCCAATGCACCTCGTCCCTGCCCAGTTACCGCTTCCGCACTGCTCAGGCTTTGATTCGCGCCATTCGGCGGCGGAATCTCCGGCGCACGCTGCTTCGGACGCTGTTCGCGGCCTTGGCGCTCGGACTTTTCGCCGCGCTGGTCGTCGTTCCTGCCGTCATGAGCCGACAGGCGCAGGAAAAAGTCCGTGAGGAAGAGCATCGGCGTCAGGAAGCGGATTTTCGCCGCACCCAGGAAAGCCTAATGCGCGAAGTCCAGCTGATTATGGACGAAAAAGAAGAAGGGTTATGAGGTCGGCATGCGTCAACCCTGAGCTAGATATGCTCTCTCCCGACTCGGAATTTGATATAATGTATAATATCAGGTAAGGCAGGAATTTTAAGGCACATCAATATGATAAATACGTGTGTAAATCTGGGCGGACTCGAGATGCCGACGCCGATCGCCACGGCGAGCGGCACCTTCGGCTACGGTTTCGAATACGTCGGCGCCGTCGACTACGCGAAGCTCGGCGCGGTGACGGCGAAGGGCATCCGCGTCGACGCCTGGCCGGGTAACGCGATGCCGCGCCATTGCGAAGTCCCCGGCGGACTCGTCAACGCCATCGGCCTGCAGGGCACGGGCGTCGAGCATTTCCTCAAGATTACCGTCCCCTGGTATCGGCAACAAGCGTCGGAAGCCCTGCAATCCGAACAGTCGAACAATCCGAACAATCGAAAGGTTCCCCTCATCGCGAACATCTGGGGCGGGAGCGTCGAGGAATACGCCGAGGTCGCGAAACGGATGGGTGACGCGGTCGACGCGATCGAGATGAACGTGAGCTGTCCCAACGTGAAGGCGGGCGGGCACACCTTCGGGCAGGATCCGAAAGTCCTGAACGAGGTCGTGTCGGCGGTCCGCCAGGCGACGAAACTGCCGCTCATCGTCAAGCTCGCGCCGAACGTCCCGTCGATCGCACCGTACGCGAAGGCGTGCGAGGAGGCGGGTGCGGACGCGCTTTCGCTCATCAACACGATCCCCGCGATGGTGATCGACATCGAACGCCGCAAGCCCGTCCTCGCGAACGTGACGGGCGGACTTTCCGGACACGGCATCCATCCCGCGGCCGTGAAGCTCGTCTACGACGCCCACAAGGCGACGAAGCTCCCGATCCTCGCGATGGGCGGCGTCTACGAGGCGAAGGACGCGATCGAGTTCCTGCTCGCGGGCGCGACCGCGGTCGCGGTCGGCACGGCGGTCTTCTCCGACCCGGGCGTCGTCTCCGCGGTCTACGACGGCATCGTCGAGTACTGCGAACGCCAGGGGTTCAGGTCCGTCGCCGAGGTGACGGGCGCGCTCGCCGTGTGATATAATACGGACCCGATGAAGATCCTGACGCGTTACGTCCTCCGCGAGTTCCTCGTGCCGCTCGGTTACTGCCTGACCGGGTTCGTCTCGATCTACGTCCTCTTCGAGCTCTTCGGGTCGTTCGCGCGGCTGACGGAGTCGGACCTGACGCCGCTCGAGATCGTCGGGTACTTCCTCGGCTACCTCTCGCCCTACTTCATGTATCTCGCGCCGGCGGCGCTGATGCTCGCGACGCTGTACACGATGTGGAACTTCTGCCGGCATTCGGAGATCACGGCGATG
>JAZQPI010000006.1:0-17236 GCA_045628545.1 Kiritimatiellia bacterium | reverse complement strand
GGTACTGGCGATACGTGCGGCGGTGATGGACCGCCTACACGATGCGTACTGGCAAGCCCGCTCGGCTTTCAGACGGGCGGCATAGGCGGACGACAGGGACGCGCTTCAACAAGCGCTCTCACTTTTTTGTCATACACCCGTAATAGGTTAGTCGAGTGCGGGGCGTCAGCCACACACTCGACTAACCTATTACAAGTTCTACGCCCACCGCATCTAAGCCGCCTTGAACAAGCTTAAAACGATTGTTCAAGGCGGGTGCAAGGCGTTTGCCGAGGACACGCGCACGGTGTACGACGAGGCCGATCATCGCGCAGGGTAAAAGTTGATATCCCTAATTGCAAAATCAATCGTTTTGGATCCTTTGATGCGCACACGCAAATATTGCGCGTTTTTCGGCATCGCGAATTCGCAAATACCGGTTTCCTTTGAAAAGACTCCCGCCTGTCTCCAGCGATCGCCGGTCGCGGAGTATTCAACCATTCCGTTCGTAAGCTTGCGCCGTCCGCCCGAGTCACCGGAAATCACCTCCACGCTTCCATCCGCCGTATGACCGAACTTGACTTGCCACCAGTCGTCCGAAGAAAACGGACGTCCCGGCGAGTAGTAGGTGCTGCGCAACAGGTCCGCCGCCCTGTCTGCGGAATTCGCCGGCTCGTCCGGCGCAACACTTGCCGAACAACTCGCGTCCGGCAACTGCATCGGGACTTTCCCGGACGCCCGTTCCCCGACTCTTTTCGAAAACAGCCAATCCCACAGTTCCTCGTAATCCCAGGCCTGATCCCAGACGTTAAGCCCCTTCGACCTCGGAAATCTGCTCACCCGGCAGTCGCCTCCGTGCGAATTGACATACGCCATCAGGTCCCGTGAATTCTCCTGCCAATCCTTATATGTCGTCAGGATGTTACCCTCGTCGCAAACATACCAATAGTTCTGCGGCGGCATATCGTCTCCGCGTTTGTTCTTCGTCCGTTCGATTGGCGGAATCATGCCGGCCACGAAAATCCCCGCGGCATACGTTGACGGATAATCGAGTGCCATATCAAGTGTTCTGCTGGCTCCATAGTAAAAACCGACAAGATAGATTCTCGACCAGTCCACTCGGTCTTTCAGGACTTCGTGACCGACCTTATGCAACAGACGATACGCCCGACGATGAAACGCACCGTCG
This sequence comes from Kiritimatiellia bacterium, assembly GCA_045628545.1. Lineage (GTDB taxonomy): Bacteria > Verrucomicrobiota > Kiritimatiellia > RFP12 > UBA1067 > UBA1067. The sequence continues at coordinate 16,068 of JAZQPI010000006.1, read as the reverse complement.
CGCACGCGACGGATGTCACCTTCGTCCGGCTCGACGGGTGAAAGGGCGATCAGGTGGCACGGATGCTTTCTCTGGAATTGTTCCGACGTGACCCGGTCAAACAACTTTCGCTGGTTAAACTGCCGCGTGAGATCTTCGCCGATTTCGCCATCCCCCGGAATATAAACGATTACCGGCAACTTGCCCGATTTCACCGGGCTTTTGAAAACGAGAGCGCCAAAGAACCATCCCCAGAAATCAATTTCATACGCATCCATTCCATAGCGCGCGAGTTCGGTTTTCAACTCCGGCCATGGCTCGACCCTTTCAAGCGCCCGAAGCCATTCGTTCGTCGCGATGACAGCCCGCCTTTGCAGGACAAGATTCTTGTGGAACCGAATCACGTCAACGAATTCATTGGTCTTGATGGCGTCATCTTCGTGTGTCGAGATATAAAATTCGCCTCCGCAAGTCAGGTCGTCCGGAAAGTACCCGCAAGAATTCGTCGTTCCGGGAATCGTCTCCAACATCGTGTAAAAGGCATTGGGCGGAATGCCGTCACTATCATATAGACAATTCTCCCGCATGGTTTCATTCACGTCGCTCTCATGCTGGTAATTGCCGTATGTCGGCATATAATTGCGCACCTCACGCTTGCGCACGAATCCATCCGCAGACGCCACCTGAACCGTTGCCGCAACGAGCGCAAGCGCAAGGCCTTTTGCCACCACCACTTTCATCCTGTTCATATTCAAGAGCCCCCTTTCGTTCATGCCGCAAAGTCACTTCTTCTCGGATTCCCGCGCCCTGCGGATGCGCTCGGCATCCGTCGCGACACGTTCGCGCAGCCGCTCGATCGTAAACGGGCCGCTCCAGCCGAACGCCGCGTTCCTCAAGGTTTCATACTCACGATTCAACCGTTCACGATTAAGGCACTCTATCTTATTTCCGTTCTCATCATACTTCCTCACACCCCGCAAAAGGCCGAAATATTTATCTTGCCGAACCGCATAAAGTTCCCCCCCTTGCATCTGCGGATCCTCGCCTGCAATCATCAAGAGTTTTCCATCTTCATTCAGCAGATGCGAACGAACGCAGTAAAATGTCGGGATGCCAACAAAGCCCGTAATCTTCCATTCGCTCCCATGTTTACGCACAGCAACAATCAACTCGGTGAATCGATTGGTGACGGTGAGCCTCTCATAAAAATGACTCTCGCGCCACCCTTGTTCACACGCGAAATCAAGGAGTGCAAAGTCTCCAATGTTTTCAGGCATTTCAAGCTCCACTAACTTTTCCCTTGCACTATCAAGGAGCTGTTCACTCTGCATTTTCATGAGGCGCTCATGTTCGGCCTGATAGCAATTCTGCCGATAGGGAAAATGCGGATACGGAAATTCTTTCTTGCCAACAATGTCAAATTGCATTTTTCGATCCAAATCGAAGAGAAGATCAAGACTCTTTGGGCCAAGGTAAAACGTGTTGATAACAGTCAAGCGAATAAGACGGGAGGCATGACGGTAGCTGTCCGGACATTTGATATCTTCGTCCACGTCACTTCCCCAAAGATAAGACAAGGAAGCCCATGTCCGCTTATCTCCCCAGCAGACGCTCTCGCCTCTCTTGAGTGTAAAGGCGTTCGTCAAAATGAACTCCCCTTCACACAAAAAGGGGACTGGATAGACATTTACCTTCCTGAAATACCCCTTCATGTCCTCCTTCGCGTATGGCAATTGAAAAACGATTTGGTCATCGTCAGACAAAACGATTGACTTGTATGGCGCAAATCCCTCACCAACGCCCTCACGAGCACTGTGAAACTGGATTGTCTCAATTTCACCATATACTGGAAACGTTGCGGCAATTACGACAATCTGGATAAAACTGAAAAACTTCACGACAACATCCCCCTTCTATCGTTCACACCTCATTTTGACGGACCATATGCACCTACGAATTGACATCCTGGCTTTGCCCAATCCTTGAAAATATCATAGTCGTATGCCAGCCGTTCTGCCATTCGAGCATTAACCTCATTATCGCCAAAAGAAGCATATTTAGCGAATAAATCGTTTAAAAAGATTCCAGGACCGCCGCCGCGAAGGCGCCGAGATCGCGATAGACTCCGGCCGCATAGCGGTCGAGGGACGTCGGCTGGGCGTTGACGATGAAGACCTTGCCGCCGCCCTGAAGCGTCAGCCGCGGCAGACCCGCCGCGGGAAAGACCGTGAGCGACGTCCCGAGAACCAGAAACACGTCGCTGCGGATCGCCAGCGCCTGCGCCTGCTGAAACGCCTGCTCGGGCAGCATCTCGCCAAAGAACGTGATGTCCGGCTTGTACGCCCCGCCGCAACGACAACGGGGCACCGTCGCCGAAGTGAAGTCAAAGGGCGAAGGCGAACGACGGATCATCGTCAGAATCTCGTCAAACCGCTTCTCGTCCCCGCACCGACGGCAATGGTGGAAAGCCGGCGAGCCGTGGACCTCGTACACCGCCGTCGAACCGGCCTTCTGGTGCAGCATGTCGATGTTCTGCGTCGCCACGCCCTGAAGACGCCCGAGCGCCTCCAGCTTCGCCAGCGCCCGATGGACCGGACCCGGCGCAAAACGGTCCAGCCCATAGACGAGCTCCGCGCATCCGCGATAGTAGACGGACGGATCGCGGTCAAACCAGTCGATGTCGAAAATACGCTCGGCGTCCGGCTGCCGGTAGAGCCCCTGCGGTCCGCGGAAGTCCGGAATGCCGCACAACGTGGACACGCCCGCTCCCGTCAACGCGCCCACGCACTTCGCCGTACGAATCGCCTCGATCAGTCTGTCCATAGCTCCACCTCCAGTTCCCTCAGCGGCTCCATCACGAACTCCCGCTCCCGCGCCCGCGGATGCGGCAGCGTCAATTCCGGCTCGTCGAGCCGCAGTCCGCCGAAATCGATCAGGTCCAGGTCGATCGTCCGCGGTCCGTTGCGCACGGTCCGCACGCGCCCCAATGCGTCCTCGACCGCGTGCATGCGCCGCGAGAAGTCATGCGGCGCCAGAGCGGTTTCGAAAACCGCGACCTGGTTGAGGAACTTGAGATGCTCCGTGCCGCGCGGCACGTCCACCGGCTCCGTCTCGCGGACGCCGCTCGCCTTCACCAGCCGCGTCCGCGGCAAAACCGCCAGCGCCGCGAGCGCCCGTTGCAGATAGTCCCGCCGCGGTTCGAGGTTCGAGCCGAGCGAGACAATCGCGCGGACCGTCTCCGCGCCGTTCCGAGCGGACGTCTCATCCACGGCCCAGGGCCCCCGTTTCGCGAATGGCCGGAATCAGGACCGCGTGCACGAGGTCGGCGTTCATCCGATGTCCGCCGTGAAAAACCGTCACGCCGTCCGGATAGCGCCGCTCGAACTCCGGCCGGCTCGCCGCGGAAATCTCGTCCTCGTCGCCGAAAAGTCCGCGGCAGAACAGCGCGTCCTCCTCGCACCAGCCGTCGAACTGGTGCGCCTCCATCTCCGCGAAATGCTGGATCGTCTCCTTGTAGACGTGGAACTCCAGCTCCCCGTCGCGCCGGCGGTTCAGCCACTTGTACTTGCCGACGTGCAGCAGCGAGTAGAGTTTCGAAGTCGCGAGCGAAGGATTGACGCAGATGCGGTCGATGCCGCGCAGCTGCTGCGCATATGCCCCGCCCAGGGACGTGCCCACGATCAGATCGGGCGTCTCCTTCTCCACGAGCGCCTTCAGCATCGGCAGCGCCTCGGCGGGATCGACGGGGATGTCGGGCGCAATCACCTGGACGCGGTCGGCCTCGCCGTGCCCCAGGAACTCGTGCCGCAGCAGCTCGACCGTTCCGCTCGAACCGGAAGACGCGAAGCCATGCAAATACAGAAGTTTCTTCATACGGACATTATACCTCATCGCGGACGGACAAGCAACGACAGATAAACCGCCGCCGCCGTGCAGATTGGCGCGACGAAAATCGCCGCCATCGCCATCACCCATCCCGGACAGCCGACGAAGGTCAGCACCAGGCAGACGAGAAACAGCGAAACCGTGTAGGAAATCTGCCCGACCATCACTGCCGCCGGTCGCCGCCTGGCCGCAGCCAGCCCCTCCACCCGCGCCCGCACCGCATGGATGACGGCGATCAGGGAGTAGATGCCGATCGCCAGTTCGACGGTCCCCAAAATCCGCGGCGGCACGTTCTGGAAGACGCCGAAGTACCAGTCGCCGAGCCACGGCGTCGCAAACGCCAGCGGAACGATTCCCATCAGTGCGCCAGACACCACCGCGTAGACGAGCAGCCGACGGTCGCCCGGATATTCGGGCGGGAACTTCACCGCCACCGCCTGCATGCGCAGTGCCGCATAGGCGACGGGATTGGCCACGCCCAGCGTGACGTAGTGGATCGTCAGCATGTCCGCCGACTGCGCCGTGCGGGCGACGAACGCCGAGACGACCAGCGGCGACATCGCCAGCAGAAAGCCGCCGAGCGCCAGCGGCAGGGTGAAGCGGAACTGCTCCCAGACGAGCGCCGAGGACTGCAAAGCCGGCTCCTCGACCTCTACGGCACGTCCGTCCGCAGGCCGGTTGGGCAGCCGCGCCACGAACGGACGCGCGTAAAGCCAGGTCACGAGCAGTTCGACCCAGACGCCCAGCGTCAGCGCGAAAAGCCCCCACCACGGACCGCACCAGCCGCACGCGGGAAAGACGATCGAGCAGACCAGCGTCACCGCGATCCGCGCCACGGTCGCATTGTTCGCCTTGCCGCTTTCGAGGAAGTTGAAAAGCACCACCATCGGCACGTTGCGCAGGAAGAACCCCGCGTTCATCACCACACCGAACAGCAGAATCCAGCGCGACACCTGCGCAAGCTCCGGCGGCAGCGCGAAGAACCCCTCGAACAGCCAGCCGCTGAACGGCGGCAGAACCGGCAGACATTGCAACGCCAGCAGCGCGGCCATCATCAGCGCGTTCAGCCGGCGGAACGACACGTAGCCGAACCAGGTCCGGGCGAAAACCATGCCGGTCGTCACCAGTCCCCCGCCGAGCGACCCGATCATGAACATGATCATCAGCCCCTGGCTGAACGCCGTCAGGGCGTTGACGCCGTGCTCGCCGTGCGAGACGATGCCGGCGACGAGCGGATACGACAGCGACTGCGAAAAGGCCTGCAGCAGCAGCGGCACGTAAAAGCGCGTGACCCGGCCGACGCCGAACGGCACGCGCTCGGCCAGCTGACCCGTCCCCTTCTGCTCCGTCGGCTTCATGACAACGCGGCGACCACCTTGACGGCCTGCACCGTCTCGCGGACGTCGTGTACACGGACGACTTCCGCGCCGTTCAACGCCGCCCAGACGGCAATCGCCAGATTGCCGGCGAGATCCTTGCCGGGAACCTTCGTCCCGACGAGCTTCTTGACGATGCGCTTGCGGCTCGCGCCGACGAGGACGCGGCCCCTCCGCGCCAGTTCGGGAATCGCCTTCAGGAGCGCAAGGTCCTCCTCGCGCGTCGTGCCGAAGCCGAGCATCGGGTCGAGGTAGAGCCGGGGTTCAAGTTCGGCAAAGTCCGCGGCGGACAGTCCGCAAAGCCGCTGCGGCTCCTCGCCGGGCCGGCAGGGCAGGACGAGTTCCGTCCCCGGACGGGCGCGGACGAGTTCCGCCATGGCGGGAACCGCGGCCGCGCTGACGCAGTTGACGATCCGCGCCCCCAGGGCGAGCGCGCGTTCGGCCGTCTCGGGGTGATAGGTGTCCACGCTGACGGGGACAGACGACCTCTCCGCTGGGGACAGGCCCTCCAGGACGGGCTCCAGCCGCGCCCATTCCTCCTCCCACCCGAGCGGCGCCGCGCCCGGCCGCGTCGATTCTCCGCCGAGGTCAATTATGTCCGCGCCTTCCGCGATCAGGTTGCGCACGCGGCGCAGCGCCTCCTCGGGGCTGAAGTACTTGCCGCCGTCCGAAAACGAGTCGGGCGTGACGTTGACGATGCCCATGACCCTGCACGTCATTGCCCGGCCTCCTCCTGAAGCTGATAGTAAAGCCGCTGGATGTCGAGCGGAAAGAGGTTCTCGACGCGGCCGGCCAGTTCGTGCGCGAGCCGCCGCGGCGCACAGGTGAAGCGCACCTTCAGTCCGAGCGCAGCGGCAACGCCGTTCGCATAGTCCGCCGAGCCGAGGACCGTCTCAGCCGTCGTTGCCGCGCCGAGGTTCGTGTCGTTGACCACGCCCGTGAACGGCAGTCCGCACGCCGCCTCGATCTCGCGCAGCACCTCCACCGTGTCGGGCACGTCGGCCGTGAGCGGACGGGATGCGTTGACGACCGCCAGCATGTCGTAGTCGTTCTCGGCGAGGAGGTCGGGGACATAGCGTCCGAGCGCCAGGGCGCCGCGGTCGTCTCCGCCCACGTCGATGACAACGCGGCGATCGCGGTCGGCGATCAGTCCGTAGGCCTCCTTCGGCATCGCCGGAAAGTCCACGTTCGAATTCGCGAACGGCGAAACGACGAGTTCGATGCCCTCGCGCGCCAGATCCGCCGCGGAGTCCTTCGTGCGGAAATACGGATTGACGATGTCCAGATCGGCGATCGCCACGCCGCGTTCCGGCTCCGCCTTGCGCAGCCAGCGGGCGAAATTGAGCGCCACGTTCGTCTTGCCGCTGCCGTAATGTCCAGCAAAAAGCGTCACCCGCCGAACGCCCGCTCCAGTCAGTTCGTTCATTCTTCCCTCTCCATCCGCGCCACGGCCGCGCGCAGGGCGGACACCATGGCGGCCGGATCGTCCAGTTTGTCGACGGCGGCCTCCATCGGACAGCGCCCGTCCCCCTTCCGGTTGCGAAGCTCCGGCACCAGCGTGTCCGCCTCGACCATCACGCCGCGCGCCTGCAGAAAACGCCGCGCCCCCGCAGTCATGACCGGTGCGACGACTTTCGCCGCGCCGCCGAAGACATAGATCGCGGCCGCCGCGCGTCCGACGATCTTGTCGGCGACCACCGCATCGGCGAAGACCTGCGGATCGGCGTCGAGCGCATCGAGAATCGGCTTGATGCCGCGGCCTTCTCCGACCTTCGAGACCGCGTCCCCGCGGCCGGCCGCGAACGACTTGCCGGCGGCGACAGCCTCCCGCAGACGTCCGACCAGCCGCTCCTCTTCGCCCGGCGCGGAACGGCGCGGACGGCGATAGCCAACGACGACGACGGCCGGCTCGTGCGCGTCATTGCGCGACGGGCAGACGTGCTCGCACGCTCCGCAGCCGACGCAGGCCGAGATGTCGACCTCGGGGAACCCGTCGACGATCGAAATCGCCCGCGCCGGACACTTGCGCGAGCAGGCCGTGCAGGCGACTCCTTCGGTCGTGCGCAGGCAGAGGCCTTTCCGAACGGTCGCGTAGCCCATGTGGAAGCGCGTGCGCGGCACGAGCGGCAGACGGACGATCGCGCCGGCGGGGCACGCACGTCCGCAACGGTAGTCGCAGGCGAGGCGGCAGAAGCCCGTGCGGAAATCGAGGCGCGGCCGCAACTGCCCCAGCGCGTCCGGCTCCATCACGATCGCCTGCTCGGGGCACTGCCGCACGCACAATCCGCAGCCGACGCACTTGCGCAGGAAGTCGTCGGCCGGAGCGGCGCCCGGCGGCAGCACCTGGCAGGCGCGCGCCGGCGCCGCGTGACGGCGCACGTCGGCGAGGCCCCCGTCGGTGAGTTTTTCGGCCGCCGCGAGCAGCACCAGTCCCTTCAATGTTTCACGCCGCGAGATCATCGATTCACCTCCTCGTCTTTCAGCGTCTCCAGCGCCCGGTCGATCTCGGCGATTTCGCCGGGGATGCCGATCTGCTGCGGACAGTGCGGCCGACAGATGCCGCAGCCGGTGCAGTATTCGGCGCGGCGCAGCGGATTCGGCACCGCGCGTTCGTAGGCCCGGAGGATCTCCCGCGCGCTCCGCCCGGACTCCTTCGTCAGGAAGTCGTTACGGAACTTAAGATTGGCGGGAATGTCGATACCGTACGGACACGGCATGCAGTATTCGCACCCGGTGCAGGGGACGAGCCCGCAATGCAGATAGGCGCGCGCGGCCTCTTCGAGCGTCGCGAACTCGGCCGCCGTCAGCGGCTTGAGCGGCGAAAGCGTGCGGCAGTTCTCTTCGACGTCCGACCAGCGGGTCATGCCCGACAGGACCGTCAGCACGTTCTCGTGGCTCGCGCAGAACCTCAGCGCCCAACTCGCCAAGGTCGCCTTTTCGTCCAGCGGCCGGAGATGCTGCTCGAGGGCGTGGTTGGTCCGCGCCAGCCGTCCGCCCAGCAGCGGCTCCATCACGACGACCGGGATGCCGCGCCGCGTCAGCTCGCCGTAAAGGTACTCAGCGTTGAGGTTGCGGTCGTTGACGGACTTCGCGTGACGCCAGTCGACGTAGTTCATCTGGATCTGGGCGAAGTCCCAGCGGTAATGCCCCTCGTCATGACGGGCGAGCAGCCACGCCACCGTCGCGGGGTCGCCGTGATAGCTCCAGCCCAGGTTGCGGATGCGGCCGAGGCGCTTCTGTTCGAAAAGCCAGTCGATCATGCCGTTGTCGACGAAGCGTTCGCGGAAGCCCTCGCCGCCGACGTTGTGGAGAAGGTAGTAGTCGACATAGTCCGTGCGCAGTTCGGCGAGCGACTTCTCGAACATCCGGCGGGACGCCTCGGCCGAGCGCTGTTCCGCGGCGAAATTCGAGAGCTTGGTCGCCACCTGGAAACGCGCGCGCGGGACGCCGCTCCGGGCGAGCGCCTCGCCGAGGCAGCGTTCCGATTCGCCGCGGCAGTAGGCGGGGGAGGTGTCGAAGTAGGTGACGCCGTGCTCGAGCAGATAGCGAATCTGTCCGTTGAGCATCTCCTGGTCGATGCCATTGTCGGAATAGTTGGTCCGGTCCCAGCCGTTGGCGTGCCGTCCGTCCACCGTCGGCAACCGCATCGCGCCGTAGCCGAGAACAGACACCGCCTCGCCGCGCGGCCCCTTTCGCACTGTCATTTCACCCATCATCACAACCTTCCATTCGTGCAATTGCGAAACAATTCCGCTAAAGCATTTCAAACCATTATACCAAATCCCAGCCGGTTCGGAACGGCGAGAGGCGATAGCACCTGTCGACGGTCATGCCTACGCTCAAGGTCTCCGCTGCGGCAGCGCCAAGGTGAAGCGGCTGCCGTGCGGACGAACGGTCGCATAGGCGGCATCCCCGCCGTGGAGCCTGGCGATCTGACGGACAATCGCCAGCCCGAGTCCAGAACCGCCAGTCGACATCTCCCGTGCCGCGTCCACCCGGTAAAACCGCTCAAATAGCCGATCGGCCGCCTCCGGCGGCACGCCGCGTCCGTGATCCTCCACCGCGATCGTGACGCGCTCCGACGACGCGGCAAGTTCGACGACGACCTCCGATGCGCCAGAATGGCGGACGGCGTTCACGATCAGGTTCGAAAGCGCTCGCTCCACCAGCTGTGGATCGCACGCCAGCCGCACCGATCCGCCGTCCGTTCGCACGGCGAGCGCAACCCCGTGTTCATCCGCCAAGGGGCGCAACGTTTCCACGACTCCGCGCACAAGTTCGGAAAGATCCGTCTCTACGCGCCGCAGGACATTCCCTTCGCGCTCCAGCCGTGCGAGATCGAGAATAGACGCGGACAATGCGTTGAGACGGTTCGCCGAATCCTTCAGCATGCCGACGAGGCGCGTCCCCTGCACACTGGAGCGCAGTCCCGGCTCGTCGCCAAGCAAGTCCGCGCATCCGAGAATGCCGGCGAGCGGAGTCTTGATCTCGTGCGAGACGTCGGCGATAAACTCGCGGCGGAAACGCTCCAGCCGCGCCAGCTCGCGAATCCGCACCCGCTGACGGTAGGTCGTGACAAAGACCAGCAGCACGCCGAAGGCGCCAACCAGCGCCGCCAACACGAGGCCGAGCCGCGCCCGCCTGAACGGCGCGTAGACGTGCGCCAGCGGCACCCCGAGCCGCACGCCGAAACCGCCAGCCGGAACGACGCGGCTGAAGAGGTAACCGTCAGCTCGTTCCGTTGTCCGCCGGTCCACCGAATCGTAGAACTGGCCTACCGGTCGTGAGCAATCCGTGAACACGCTCAGGCGCACGCCGTCCTCGCGGCATCGTTCGCCGGATGTCCGCAAAACCTCGAAATCGCCGGTGGCAAGCGCGTCGCGCAAGCCGTCGGCAATCAGCCGCGCCCGCGTCTCCACATCCCGCCGCGCCAGTTCGCCGACCGTCCGTCGGAACGAACGGAGTTCAAGCGCGAAAAGGACCGCCAGGGCGGCAAGTCCCAGCGCTGCCACGAGCGGCGCTCCCCAGGTCATCGTCCTCCCCCGTCCCGCGTTCATTCTCTCACGCCTCGACGCGGTAACCGACGCCGCGCACGGTTTCGATGTGATGCGCCCACGCTCCGAGCTTCCGTCGCAGGTTCGCTACCTGCACGTCGATCGTCCGTTCGTCTGCGGAGCGCGTCAGGACGCGGCCCCGGTGGGCCACGAGCCGGACCAGCAACGCGAACTCGCCAGCGGTCAGATCCAGGGGGTGCCCGTCCAGAACGGCACGGCGATTCGGCTCGTCGAGGACTAGTCCGTCAAAGTCCCGCCCTTCGACCACGGGGAGACCGCGGCGCAGCACCGCCTTCACACGTGCCAGCAGGACCTTGCGGTCAAACGGCTTGGTGACATAGTCGTCGGCCCCGCATTCGAGGCCGCGGACGATGTCCTCGCTTTCGGAACGCGCGGTCAGCATGATAACCCGCGTCGCCGAAAGTCCCGCGTCCGAACGAATCCGAGCCGCGACCGTGTAGCCGTCCAGTCCCGGCAGCATCAGGTCGAGGAGGACTAGGTCGGGCCGCAGACGGCGAACCATATCCAGTCCCTCGTCGCCGCGGGCGCAGCTGACTATGTCGGCATAGCCAGCCCCGAGCAGCGCCATTTCGAGTAGCGCCCGAATGGTGGCGTCGTCTTCGACGATGACGATCTTCTCCGTGCTTTCCATACGCAGTCGGTTCACCGTGATCGCGGACTACTCTTCGAACGTCTTCCCTCCAAACTCCACCTTGCCGGCGCTGCCGATATCGGCTGCGTCTCCCTCGCCGACGCGGAAATCGACCTGTTCGGCCTTGCCGTCCTCGCCGATCTGAAAGACGAGGTCGTACGCCTTGACGAGGCCGGACGAGAATCCCTTCTTCGGCGCGACATAGACCAGCGCCCGCGCGAACATGACTTCCCCGTCGCAAACGTACGGCAAAAGCTGCGTCGAGCCGCTCACGGAGACGGCCTTCGTGTCGCCTGCCACCTTGCCGGCGTACGAGACCGCGCCCTTCGCGCCAAACTTGAGCGTGAGCCCGAGCTCCTCGTCAGTCAGCTTGAGCGCCTTCGAGCCGGTCAGGAAGGACGGGAGGCCGGTGACCTTCAGCTTCCAGGCGTTCTGCACCGCCACCGCACGCGGAGAGTCCTCTTCCTCTCCGTAGAGGATCTCCGCCATGCCGGCGGGGGCGTGCTCGTTTTCGAAGACGTAGAGCGTCAGCAGCTTCTCCTCCTTGCCGACCTTCACCGCCGGATGCGCGACGAAGACCAGTTCGCCGTCAATCTCGACCACGTCGTCCAGCGCCTTCGAGCTGAAGGCGTAGCTCTTGCCGCCGGTCAGCGTCTTGCCGCTCACCTTGCCGTTCGAACCGACGGTGAACGCCACCTTGCCGCGCTCGACTTCGTCGGCTTCGGCGGGCCGCTCGCAGAAGACGCCGTCGAAACTGCCCGCCGCCCACACGGGGAGCGGCTCGACCCGCACGTTCTTGACGAGCACGTCCGTCGCGCCGGACTTGTTCTTCACCGAAATCTTCACCGCGAAGAACGGCTTCTTCTCGGTCGAAGCCGCCGTCGGGACGCCCGTGAAGCGCTGCGCCGCCTTGTCGAACTTCACGCCCGAGGGGAGCCCCGAGACCGTGACCGTCGGCAGCGAAGCCGAGCCGAACGCCACCGCGCAGCCGTTCGTCGGCAGCGCCACGCCCTGATACCAGGTCTCCGTCTCCGCGAACTCGCTCGCGTCCGCGCCGCAGTAGCCCGCGCCGAGGAACCTCAGGCGCGTGATCGGATCGGCCTTCGTCGTCTTCGCGACGAACCGCGCGAAAAGGTAGACGTTCGTCGTCGCCGTGAGCGACTGCGCCGCGTTGCGGTAGTCCTTCGGCTTCGCGTTCTTGCCCGTGCCCGTCCAGAAGGCCGCCGGAACCGAGAAGCCAGGGTCCTCGTACCAGCCCGCGAACACGCAGTCCTTCGCGGCCGTCGCGTTGATCGAGACCTTCGCCTCGCCCTTCTTGTCGAGTTTGTAGAGCTTGCCGCCCGACACATTGCCCATCGCCGGATCGCACCGGAGCATCACCGCGACCTGTCCCACCGGGACGTCCTCGTCGAGGCGCTTCCAGGTGGCGACGACATCCGTCGGACGCACCTCGGCGTCCTTCGGGATCTTGAGGGTGAGCGCCGTCTTCAGGACCTTCGCCCCCGCGGCCGCGAGGAGGTTCGAGACGACCTCCGGCGCATTGGTCGCGGCGGCCCAGCCCGCGAACACGCTGCACGCGTCCGGCTTCGCCTTCCAGGTCGCGCTCGCGTTCGGCTTCAGGAACTCGGAGTCCTTCGCCGCCTTCGGATACGTCACCGCGCCGTCGGCCGGGAGCATCTCGCCCATGACGATCGTGAACACGCCCGGGACGACCTCGAACGGACCGTCGAAGCCCTGCGGCATCCGCGTGCAGATGAAGTTGACCGCGTAGTCTCCCGCCGCCTCGCCCTTGGCGCGGACGCAGTAGCCTCCGAAGTCCTTAGCCGTGAAGCGGCCTCCCGTCACGATGAGCGTGAAGTTCGTCGCCAGTCCTACCGGATCCGCCTCGCCGAGCGTCTTCTCGCCGCTGCCGACGATGACCGTACACGCCTCCTTGAGGCCGTATGTGAACGTCTGAGCGGCCCGCTCCTGCACGCAGACCGTCAGGGCCTGCTCGCGGATGTCGTAGATCGAGGTGTGCACCGTGTGGACGACCTCGTTCTTGAACCCTCGCTTGTCGGGATCGTCGATCGTGCGGCAGCCTGTCTGGGCCTCGTAGTTCGTGACCAGCACGTAGTTCTCCTGAATCTTCCTGAAGGCCGCCATACGGTCATCATGCCGGTCCGCAATGGTCTCGTCGCCGAACTCGAAGCGGAGGCCCGGCTTGCCCGGAACCGGCGCGCCGTTCAGGTCGCTCCAGTACTTCTGCTCGTTGCCCGGCAGGTACTTCGCCTTGTACCAGACGTTGGTCATGTGCGTGAACATCGCCGCGACGGAGTCGACCCCTTCAAGGCCGTTAGACACGTTCGCGTAGCGCTCGACGCCCATCGCGTGCGGCGTGTGCTCGGTCGCCGTCAGCTGTGCGTTGGTGACGACGTCGTAATCGCCCACGCTCGGCGAGTGCGAGACGTAGTAGTTGGACATCTTCGGCCGCGCGTCATGAGCCCTCAGGACGACGAGCTGGTTGCTGACGCACTCGACGACATAGCTCTCCGCAGCGTCGGAAATCATCCAGTGGAATTCCAGCCCCCGCAGCGAATAGATGTCCCGCTCCTGCAGAATCGCCACCGCGTGCGCGGCGTTCGTCGCCGCGTCAAGGACGCTCCGCACCGCAAAACCCGCGCAGAGGCGCTTGCCGCCCGGGTTCGTGCCGGTCGTTTCGCCGTTGTCGCCGGCCGGCACGACGTTCACGTTGATCGCCACGCCCTTCTCGTTGACGCCGTCCATCGTCAGCTCCGGCAGGAACTTGTCCACGTCCAGGAACGTCTGCAACGGCTCCGGGAAGAACCACGAGGCGACGCCTACGGACGCGAGACGCCCTTCGTCCGCCGGCACAAGCATCACGCACTCGTCCACGTCGTCGTAGGCCCAGTCGAAGTTGCGTCCGACGAAGTCGCCGTTGCGGCAGCTCGTGCACAGGGCGGGAAGGTCCTTGGCCCACTCCCGGAGTTCGTCAATCACCCCGAGGTCCCCATACCAGTTGAAGACGTCGTAGGGGAGGAACCTGTCGGCCGGCGCCTCTCCGATCGGAATGCGTCCGGACAGGATCCCGGCCAGCTTCTCCGCGACCGAGTTCGCGTACGCCGCATCCCACCACTTGTACGAGAGTTCGTGAAGCTGCGAAGCCAGCTCCTTGTCGGCAGACCGCATTTCTTCGATTTGCGCCGCCAGTTCCGGCCAAGTCCCGCGATAGCCGTCGGCGGCGGCGGAAGGAACGAAAATCCTCACACCGGAGAGATCATTGCCCTCGCCGAGCACCGGCGGCGTCTCGGACTCGAAGACTATCGTCTTCAGCGCCGCGCAGTCCGCAAAGGCGTTCGCGCCGATCGTGTCCACTTCCTCGCCGACCACGGCCGCCGTCACGCCGGAGTCCGCCCACGGCGCGGCCGGATCGAAGTCCTTCATCTCCCCGTCTCCGTCGACGACGAGCTGCGTCCCGTTCGTCCACGCGACGACCGTGTCGTCCTTCGTCGCTCCGACCTTCCACGGGGTATCCTCGCCGCCATTCTCCAGCTGATAGACCTTCTCGCCCTCGAACCAGGTCGAGACGACCATGGTCTTGCCGATCTCGGTCGCCGCGCATTCGAACACGTCCTGGTCGGCGAGCACGAAGTCCGCCCACTTGCCGACCGCGATGCTGCCGCGCTCGTTCTCCAGCCCGAGCTGCCACGCACCGTTCAGGGTCAGCGCCTGAAACGCCTGCTCGACCGTGACCAGCTCGTTCGTGTCAAACGCGGGAAGCGGTTCATCTTCAGGGGGATCCGGATTCAGCCCGGTGACGGCGACATACATCATTCCAAACGGATCCTGCGGGCTAATGCCGTTTGACGGATAGTCCGAATGGCAGGAGGCCTTGACGCCAGCGTCGAAGAAGGACTTGATCGGGTAGGAGTGCTCAACGTATTTCTTATCCAGGAACTCCTCCAGCAGAAAGTCCTGTTCATCAGGCACATGCCAGGTGAGACCTGCGCTGCAGGCGATGTTATAGTCGGCAAAGCGCTTGAAATCATTCGTGCTCACACTGCGGAGATGCACCAGACAGTTGCGATGCTGTCCGTCGCCCCCCTTGATATAGGCCTCCGTCGCGTCCTTGACGGCGGCATCGCCCATGACATGGGCGTGCACGGTCAGCCCCTTGGCATTGCAATCCCTGGTGATGTCGGCCAAACGGTCCACGGGCCAGAAGCTCTTGTAGACGGTGCCATCCCTGTAGGGTTCGAGCATCGCCCCGGTCTTGGTCTCCACGCAGCCGTCCATGAAGATCTTCAGATATTCCGGCAAGACGTGCTTCGTCTCGTACGTCTTCTTAAGCGAGGCAAGATGTTCGATCTGTTCGGCCATATTCGTCATCCACGGCTCCACTTCGTAGGTCATGGGGAAGACGAGCTTGAGGTCGCCGCACTCGTCCATGCGCTTCGCAACTTCATAGAACTTGCTCGGATGCAACACGTTGCTCCATCCTTCCAGCGCGACGGTATATCCCGTGGACAGCAAAAGTTCCTGGGACGCGCGCAAGGCGATTTCCGCCACCTCGCCATCGATGATGTCGTCCGCGTTGATCCCGCCCATGCGCATCAGATACCCCGTGACGCGCTCTTCCACAAATCCGGTGGGGTATCCCTTGTCGTCCAGCTCCAGAAGACCACCGTCGATCTCGTTAATGAGAACATTCCCCTTGCCGTCGATGATGCCGCAGCGCTTCAGGCATTCGGAGTTGCAGTAGGCGCTGTGTCCGGTCGAATCGAGGATCAACATGGACACCCCGGGTGTAGCATCGTCAAGTTCTTTCAGGGTCGGTCCGTCCGATGGCCTGAAGGTGTAGTAGTCCCAACCGAATCCGAAAAGGGCCGTCTTACCGGCCTCTTTCGCCTCGCGCGCGGCTTCCGTCAACTGCTCTAGGACGGCATCCTTGTCGTCGGTCTCGTCAAAGAGGATGCCCCCCTTCATGTTGGCCAGACTGAATTGCATGGCGTAGTGCGCGTGTCCGTCGGTGCAGCCGGGCATCACCATACCCTTGCCGCGGTGGTCGATGACCTCGGTGACGCCGTCCTCGATGTACGCCGCCACACCGGCCGCGTCGCCG
>JAZQPI010000005.1:0-18340 GCA_045628545.1 Kiritimatiellia bacterium | reverse complement strand
CGGGAAAAGTCAAGGGGGTCTGGCGGAAAAAGTCGAAAAAACTTTGCGGGCCGCTCCGCCGACAAGGCGAAACGGCCCACAAACGCCGCCCAGAACGGGGGTCAGTCAAAATGACAAATCATGGATTTGGAATCTTTGGGCCAAGTGAGCGGCGAATCGCTTTTTCAAATTGGTCAACCCTGCGCTTTTCTCCAGGGTTGACCAATTTGAAAACAAGCCCATCCCCTGAATGGCGTTGGGCCGCTACGGGCGGAGCGCCTCTTCCCCAAGTGTGCAAGTGTGTAAGTGTGCAAACGGGCAATGTGCGGTGGTGAGTGGTGAGTGCCAGTGTCCGCACAGCCCGTGATTCGCTTCAGATCTCCTTGTCGCCCTCCTGTTCGAGCCTTCTCCGCGCGGTCGCGACGCTCGCTCCCATCATCCGCGTCAGCTCCAGCGACTCGTCGATCAGCGGCGCGAGCCGCTTTTCGTCCAGGTAGCCGCACGCCGCGATGATGCGAAGCCACGAACGCGATTCCGCAAGTTCCTTCATCGCGACCTTCATCTTGTGGATGAAGTCCAGGCGCGACTCCGGCTCCTCCGCCTCGGCGTAGTTTGCCGACACCCCGGTCGCGCAGCGGAAGAGCTGGTCCTTGAGGTGTCCCGCCTTCAGCCGTTTCGCGGGGATCGCTTCGCAGACGCTGACGCACCTCGCGGCGAAGAGCGGGACGCGCTCTTCGAGCCCTTGCTGTCTTTGCACGACATCGCCTCCTTCCTGATTTCCTCCGCCGTTCTTGCGGAGACTTCCTCGATGTAGTTGTCCACCGCCTCCATGAAGAGGCGGTAGTTCTCCGTCGCCTCGCGGTACGCCTCCAGCTCGTCGGCCGGGACGTACTTCGAGACGTGCTTCCCCCTCCTGCCGTACTGGAGGCAGTAGAAGACCCTGCCCGTTTTCGCGGTCTTGATCGGCGTCAGGACCCCTCGGGCCATTCGTTTCAGCTTGATCGCCTTTGCAAAAGGCAGAACTTGACTTTTCATGCGCAATATTATATAATATATTACATACCGCGTCAAGGGGGTGTTTTCACTTTTTTCAAACAAGGAAGGAGCATTCGGAAATGAACGCCAAAGTCAGCGTCGAACACACGGTCATGTCGGTCGTGTCGGTCATCCCGGACCCGCTTCACGGCAACCATCGGAGGCACCGCGTGCACGACATGGTCTTCGCCGCGATCGTGTCGGTGATGTGCGGCTTCGCCAGCTACAGGATGTTCGAGACGTTCGTAGGGCTGAACCTCGCCTGGTTCCGCGCGCACGGGTGCCCGTTCGCGAACGGCGTTCCGGACGCCAACACCTTCCAGTACCTCTTCGCGCACCTCGACCCCGCGCTGCTGTCCGCGTGCCTCAGGTCTGTCGCCGCGAAGCTTCGCGAGCGGATCCCGTTCGAGGTAGTGTCCTTCGACGGAAAGGCGGCGAGGCGCGGGAAGTGCCGCGGAGGGAAGACGCCGTTCATCGTGAACGCATGGTCCGACGCGCATGGAATCGTCCTCGGGGAGGTGAAGGTGGACGACAAGTCGAACGAGATCACCGCGGTGCCGAAGCTGCTGGAGCTCCTTGACCTCGAGGGATGCATCGTGACGATCGACGCGATGGGATGCCAGAAGAAGATCGTCCGCAAGGTCTACGCCGAGAAGAAGGCCCAATACGTCGTCGCGCTCAAGGACAACCAGAAGACCTTCCACGAGGAGATGCGCCTGCTGTTCGAGAAGGAGCTCGAAGCGAACAAGGGGCTGTTCAGGAAGTCGAAGACCGTCGTCGAAAAGCACCACGGGCGGATCGAGAAGCGCGCCTGCTACCAGACGGACTACATCGGGTGGTTTCAGGACAAGGACGAGTGGGCGGGCCTCAGGAGCGTTATAATGATTGTGTCCGAGCGGACGGCCAGAGACAAGGAAACGGGCGAGTGGGTGACGACGATGGAGAAGCGGCTCTACATCTCGTCTCTGTCGGTCGATCCCGCCCTCGCGCTCAAGGTGGTCCGCGCGCACTGGGGCATCGAGAACCGCCTCCACTGGACGCTCGACGTAACCTTCGGCGAAGACTACTGCACGGCGCGGACGCTCCATGCCGCAGAGAACCGCGCGACGGTGACGCGGATCGCGGTGAACCTGCTGAACCGATACGCAAGGAAGAACAAATGCGGAACGAAGAAGGCGCGGATGATGGCGAACCAGTCGCCCGAGGCGCTCGAAGAGATGCTCGCGGGCTGATCGGCCCGACCAGAGCGGCGGGGAGGGCAACGGCGCAGGGGGACGATCCCGCGCCGAAGCGGTGCATTGCCTTCAGCGCACGGCCCCCGCCCGCAAACACTGGTACTCACCACTCACCACCGCACATTGCCCGTTTGCACACTTACACACTTGCACACTTGGGGAAGAGGCGTTCCGCCCGTTGCGGTCCAACGCCATTCAGGGGATGGGCCTGTTTTCAAATTGGTCAGCCCTGCGCTTTTCTCCGATGTGTATGGACGAAATCGTGCCTTTATGATATAATTTTCGCCCTGTATGATTTTGGACTTCGACGGCGGACTCGCCGCGGCGAGCGGCATGGCTTGGCCTTCAGGAGGAACGGACATGAAAAGCGTACTCGCGACCGGCGAGGCGATGAAGCATCTGGGGGAGGTCGAGGGCCTTACCCACGCGCTCGACGCGGACGAACTCTTGCGGCTCCAGAAGACGCTGGTCGCGATCCTTGCGGACGTCGACCGTGTCTGCCGCGCGAACGGAATCCGCTACTTCCTCGGCGGCGGCACGGCCCTTGGCGCGGTCAGACACCGCGGGCCGATTCCGTGGGACGACGACATGGACATCAACATGTCCCGCGCCGACTTCGACGCCTTCGTCCCGGCCTTCCGCAAGGCGTGCGGCGAACGGTACTGGGTCCATTCGCCGAATGACGACGACACTCACGGACTCGTCATGGCGCGAGTGCGGCTGAAGGGCACGTCCGTCCGCGATCGCAATGACGTGAACGAGACGGAGTGCGGAGCCTATACCGACATCTTCATCTTCGAGAATGTCCCCGACAACGCGGCGCTCCGCCTTTTGCACGGACTCGGCTCGTTGGCGCTCGGGCTGCTGGTTTCAGTCCGTAAGTTCTGGCGTGACCGCAAGGGGCTCCTCGCCCTGACCGCGACGAGTCCTTCGGCCCGCAGGACGACGCGCACGAAGGTCGCGCTCGGCTTCTTCGTCGCGTGGCTGCCGATGGACTTCTGCGTGCATCTCGCGAACGGATGGAACCGCCTGTGCCGCAACTGCAGCTCGAAGCGCGTGACCTGTCCCGCGGGCCGCCTTCACTATTTCGGCGAGACCGGGCTGCGCGCCGACCTCTGCGAAACGCGAGAGGCGGTTTTCGCCGGGGTCAACGCGCTCATTTCCGCCAACGCCGAGTCGTATCTCGCGCGCCTTTACGGACCTGACTACATGACGCCGCCCGCCGAACGCGGACGCGAACGCCACCTCTTTCTTCAACCCTTCGAACTTTAGGCCGCCATGGGACTTTCAACTTTTGACAGCTTCAAGAGGGTCCGTGCTGCCGGCGGACGGGAACTGACGCCCGAGGAGCTCCGTGCGCACCAGCTGCGGCTGCTTGCCATCTACGACGATTTTGCCGCGGCGTGTTCGGCGTGCGGAGCGCCGTTCGTCCTGGGGGGAGGGTCCGCGCTCGGGGCGGTCCGCCACCGAGGCTTCATCCCGTGGGACGACGATCTCGACGTGAATCTGCCGCGGAACGACTGGCCGCGGGTCCGTGCCGAACTCCTGTCCCGTTTCGGCGAGAAGTATGCGATTGCCGAGCCGGGCACGGAGCGTCCGCACGATCTCGCCTTCCCGCGCCTTTGGCTGAAGAACCGCGTCGCCGGCGAGCGGCTGTTTCTCGATGTCTTTCTTTTTGAGAACGCGCCGGACAGCGCGCTGCTGCGGTCGGTGCACGGATTCCTTTCGCTGGCGATCGGGTTCCTCTACTCGTGCCGCAAGACGTTCGCCGAGGGGCGCGTCCTCGCGCGGCGTGGCGCGTGCGGAGGGGTCTTTCGCCTGAAGCGCATAATCGGCTTCATGCTGGCCTTTCGGTCGCTGAACGCCTGGACGCGGTCATGGTATCGGTGGAACGCCGTTTTGCGGAAACGCCGCGGTTCGCGCTTGGTGACCTGCCCGGTTGGGCGTCGTCATTACTTCGGCGAACTTTGTCCGCGGGAGGAGATGTTCGGTTCGCGCGAAGGGGAGTTCGAGGGTCGGAGAGTCCCTCTGCCGCCTGGCGTCGAATCCTACATGACGCGGCTTTACGGCGCCGACTACATGACGCCTCCGCCGCCGGAGCGCCGCGAGCGCCATGTGGTCTTCGGTTTGCAGACGCCGGGCTGAAAGGGAACGAGCCGCGGGGCCGGTTCGTCCTTCCATTTCTTCGTTGTGCTTTAGCCGATATTGTGGTAGAATGGAAGAACCTTAAGGAAAGGAACTGACAAATGGTCAACCGTATCATTCTTAACGAAACCTCCTACCACGGCGCTGGCGCCGTGAAGTCCATCACGGCCGAGCTCGCCGCGCGTTCGCTCTCCAGGCCGATCGTGTTCTCCGACCCCGACCTCATCAAGTTCGGCGTGACGAAGCGGGTGACGGACATCCTCGACAAGGCGAAGGTCAAGTACGCGGTCTACAGCGAAATCAAGCCGAATCCGACGATCGCGAACGTGAAGAACGGCGTGAAGGCGTTCAAGGCGGCGAAGGCGGACTGCATCATCGCCATCGGCGGCGGTTCCTCGATGGACACGGCGAAGGCCGTCGGCATCATCATCGCGAATCCGAAGTTCGCCGACGTGCGCAGCCTTGAGGGCGTCGCGCCGACGAAGAAGCCCTCGGCCCCGATCCTCGCCGTCCCGACGACCGCCGGCACGGCCGCGGAGGTGACGATCAACTACGTCATCACCGACGTCGAGAAGAAGCGCAAGTTCGTGTGCGTCGACCCGCACGACATCCCGGTCGTCGCGTTCGTCGATCCGGAGATGATGGCGTCGATGCCCAAGGGCCTGACGGCCTTCACCGGCATGGACGCGCTGACGCACGCGATCGAGGGGTACATCACCAAGGGGGCCTGTCCGATGACGGACATGATGCACCTGGAGGCGATCCGCCTCATTTCGGCGAACCTCCGCGACGCGGTCGCGAACAAGCCCTCCGGGCGCGCCGGCATGGCGCTCGGCCAGTACATCGCCGGCATGGGCTTCTCGAACGTGGGCCTCGGCGTCGACCATTCGATGGCGCACGGGCTCTCGGCGCTCTACAACACGCCGCACGGCATGGCCTGCGCGATCCTGCTGCCGACGGCCATGAAGTTCAACGCGCCCAAGACGGGGCGGCGCTACATCGAGATCGCCCGCGCCATGGGCGTGAAGGGCGTCGACAAGATGACGCTCGTCCAGGCCCGCAAGGCCGCGATCGCCGCCGTCGAGAAGCTCTCGAAGGACGTTGGCATTCCGGCGAACCTCAAGGGCATCCTCAAGAAGGAGGACATTCCGTTCCTCGCGAAGTCCGCCTACGCCGACGCCTGTCGTCCGGGCAATCCGCGCGACTGCTCGGTGGCGGACATCGAAAAGCTCTACAAGTCGCTCATCTGAACGGCTTCGGCACGGGGGGCGCGGATTTCGCGCCCCCTGTCCATTGACGCAACGGACTAATTTCGGTATAATAATTACAAAATAACCTTAATAGGGAGAAAGAGAATGGACACTCAGCAGAAGCAGGGCGGCAACGTTGCCGCGATTGCCACCATGTTCGCATTGTTCTTTATGATCGCGTTCGTGACGAACTTCGCGGGTTCGATGGGCGTTATCGTAAAGAACCAGTTCGGGGCCTCGAACACGGCTTCGCAGCTTGGATCGGCGGCGAATTTCTTCGCCTATCTCTTTATGGGCATTCCTGGCGGGCTCATCCTGAAGCGCAAGGGCTACAAGTTCACCTCGATTCTCGCCTGTGCGGTTGGTTTTGTGGGTGTGGGCGTACAGTGGATCTCTGGCTACGTCGAAAGTTTCGGCGTGTATGTGACGGGCGCGTTCGTCGCCGGCTTCTCGATGTGCCTTCTTAACCTCGTCGTGAACCCGATGCTCAACACGCTCGGCGGCGAGGGCAAGAAGGGCAACCAGATGGTGCAGTTCGGGTCATCGCTCAACTCGATCGGCGGCACGATTGCCCCGATCCTGCTCGGTTATCTGATCGGCGGCGAGGTCGCGAAGGCCAAAGTCGCCGATGCCGCTCCGGCACTGCTGATCGCAATGGCCATTTTCGCGTTGGCGATCGTGATCGTCGCGTTTTCGAAGATCCCCGAGCCGCACATGGAGACGGCGGCGGAGCGCGAGGCGCGTCTGAACGGCTCGACGTCCGTCATGAAGGACATCGTCGCGACGCTCGGTTTCCGTCACTTCACATTCGGTGCTCTGGCGATTTTCTTCTACATCGTCATTGAATGCGGTATCCCGAACATGGCGAACCTGTATATGACCGAGTGCACCAAGGAGCCCCTGACGGGCGTGATCATCTCCAAGGGGCCTGGGTATGTCGGCGCGGCTGTCGCCGGTTCGGTTGTCGCGGTCTACTGGTTTCTGATGATGTGCGGGAGAATCCTCGGCGGCGTGATCGGCGGCAAGGTCTCCTCGAAGGTCATGGTTACCTTCTGCGCGGTCGGCGGCATTGCGCTGATGCTGGCGGCGATGTTTTGCCCTGTGAAGATGGTCGAGGTGTTCGGCAAGACGATTCCGCTCTCGATGTGCTTCGCGGTCCTCTGCGGCATCTGCACGTCGGTCATGTGGGGCGCGATCTTCAACCTGGCGGCTGAGGGCCTCGGCAAGTACGTGCCGATGGGTTCGGGCATCTTCATGGCGATGGTGTTCGGCGGCGTGCTGCTGCCGGTGCAGGGCATGATTGCGGACGCGATCGGCATCCTCAACAGCTACTGGCTGACGATCGGCCTCTTCGCGTATGTGCTCGTTTACGCGCATATCCTCTCGAAGCCGACGAAGCGCGCCGAATGACCGTTAAAACGCAGATGGTAAAGAAAGGAGACAAGACCATGTTGAATCAGGACGTTTACGACACGCTGGTCAAGAAGTTCGAGGCCAAGTACGGCGTGAAGCCGGCGACGGTCGCCTATGCGCCGGGCCGCATCGAGGTGCTGGGCAACCACACCGACTACAACGAAGGCTACGTCTTCTCGGCGGCGATCGACAAGGGCACGTTCTTCGCCGTCGTCCCGACGGCCGACACGTCGTGCGCGATCACCGCCGGCGACTTCGACGAGACGCACGAGTTCGACATCGCGGACGTCAAGCCGCTCAAGGAGGGCATGACCTGGTCGAACTACGTGACTGGCACCTTCAACTGGCTCTTCGACGGCAACCCCGCCGCGGCGAAGCACGGCTGGAAGGGCATGATCCTCGGCAACATCCCGCTCGGGGCGGGCCTCTCCTCGTCCGCCGCGCTCGAGATGTGCACGGCGCTGGCGCTCTGCAAGGTCTACGGCATCGAGAAGGACAAGACGACGCTCGCGAAGATCGGCCAGAAGGCCGAGCACACCTTCGCCGGCTGCCCGTGCGGGCTTCTCGACCAGGCGTCCTCGATGTACGGCCAGGACGGTGCGCTCGTCAAGAGCGACTTCCGCACCAACAGCTTCGAGACCGTCCCGATGGGCGACGGCGTCGCGTTCATGATGGTGAAGTCGAACGCCAAGCACGCGCTCGTGGACGGCGCCTACGCTTCGCGCCGCCAGGCCTGCGAAGACGCGGCGAAGTACTTCGCCGGCGTGCTCCGCAAGCCGGTCACGCACCTCAGGGACGTCACGATGGCCGAGAGGGTCCTCTACCGCGGCGGCCTCAGCGAGACGACGGCGAAGCGCGCGGTCCACCCGATCGGCGAGGACGAACGCGTCCTTCAGGGCGCGGCGCTCCTGGAGAAGGGCGACCTCAAGGGCTTCGGCGCGCTGATGTACGACTCCCACGAGTCGAGCCGCAACTGGTTCGAGAACTCCTGCGAGGAGCTGGACGCGATCGTCGACGCGGCGAAGGCGATTCCCGAGGTCTACGGGGCGCGCCTCTCCGGCGGCGGCTTCGGCGGCAGCTGCTGCCTCCTGGTCGATCCGGCGGCGGCGGACAAGATCGCCGCGGCGATCACCCGGGAGTACAAGGCGAAGTTCGGCGACGAGCCGGTCTGCTCGGTGATCAAGCCGTCGCAGGGCGCACACCTCGTCTGATTTCTGAAGTTTAACGGATTCGAGAAGGACTGCTGATGAAAAAGATTACTCAAGCGATGACATGCGCCTTGGCGGTCGCCGCGCTTCTTCCTGCCTTCGGGCAGGAGGAGGAGGCCGACGAAACCGTTCAGGCGGCCGAGGAAATGGTGGCTGCCGCGAAAGCGAAGGAGGCCAGCAAGACCTTTGACATTCTGCCGTGTTGTCGTGACGTCAAGGGCGAGGTGGAGTGCCAGCTCCCGGGCAAGCCGGAATGGCGTGCCGTCGAGGAGGGGCGCCGCTATCCCCTGGGCAGTTCCTTCCGGGCCGTCCGCCGGGCGGCTGACAGCGAAGACGGCAAGCTGAAGGCGGTCGAGTCTTCGATGAACCTCGTCTTCGGCACGGGCTGCGAGGTCTCGCTCGAAAGCGGCGCCAGCGTCGGTACGCGGGCGCAGCCGCTCGGGGTGAAGAGCCGCACGGTCGTCCTCCAGGGCGGCAAGATCTCCGTCCGTCTGCCGCGCAACCTGGCCGACGGACTCTTCCAGGTCGCCGCGCCGGGCTTCGTCGTCTGCAACCTCGCCGGCGAATCGCGCTACACCTACGGTCTGACGGCCGACGGTGACGAGGCGACGGTGCGCTGCGTGACGGGCGTGCTGACGGTCAAGGGCCGCCACTTCGAGGTTCCCGCGATGCGCGCGGCGAACGAGATCCGTCTCCGCACGACGCGCGACCTGCTCTTCACGGGGCTGTACGGCGTGAGCGGCGACTATCTCGCGAAGCTCGACCAGGGCCTCTACCTTGACAAGGACTTCGAGACCGGCGAGGTCAAGGTCGAGCCGAAGACCCTCGAATGGCAGCTTTCGCCGCTGACGGCCGTCCACATCCACCGCAAGGTGCCCGCGGTCGGCGAGCGGATGTCGGTGAGCGTGATGACGTTCGACGCGCTGGGCGAGCTGCGCAACCGCTGCACGTTCGCCGAGGCCCGTCCCGAGATCAACACCGGCGACGAGGGCCCGACGACGAAGAAGGACAAGGCCGAATTCGCGAAGAAGGCCGCCGAGGCGACCGAAACCGTTGAGGCGTCGTCCGACGAGGGCGGCGCGTCGGAATCTTCCGACGGCGGCGCGTCCGAGGAGTCCGCCCCGGCGGAGGCCACCGAGGAGCTCGAGGAGTTTTAATTCGCGCACGAAGCAGTTTTTACGCCGCGACGCGGCAACACGACAACAAAGACAGTACAGACAGACAGGTTAGGCAATAAAATGGTTATTCTGCAATTCAACAGGCTGATTCGCAACAAGTGGGTTTGGGGTGTTTTCGCAGTAGTGATTTCTGCGGTGTTCTGCTTCGACGACCTGCTCACCACGCGTGAGCGCGAAGAGCGCAACGAGGGCTCGGCGGGTCTGCTCGGCGACAAGTTCGTCAGCATGAAGGACTTCACCGCCGCCGCAGAGGACGTTCGCGGCGTGGGCCGCAACCGCGACTGGCGCCGCAAGAACGCCGAGGTCAACCGCGAGGCGTGGGAGACGCTGGCGGCGCTGGCGGTCGCCGAGCGCAACGGCATCGCCGCGACCGACGCGGACATCCAGACGGCCATCCGGTCCGATTCCGCCTTCGCCGTCAACAACCAGTTCAGTTTCGCGCGCTATCAGGCCCTGCTGCGGGAGAATTCGATCCAGCCCGAGCGCTTCGAGGAGTTCCTGCGCCGGCGCATCACGCTTCAGCGCGTCGCCGAGCGCATGATGGGCGCGGCGGACTGGGTCGCGCCGGCGGAGCTGGACCGCGCGGTGGCCGACGTGACGGACCGTCTGACCGTCCGGATCGCCGATTTTGACGAGGACGCCGCGGCGAAGGACAAGGTGACCGTGGACGAGGCGGGTCTGAAGAAGTGGTACGACGAGAACGCGAAGAGCCTCGACCTCCCCGAGCGCGTCCGCGTCCGTCTCGTCCGTTTCGACGCGACGGAGCCGGCGCTGCTGGCGAAGATGACGCTGACGGACGACGAGATGCACGATTTCTACGACGCGAACAGCGACAAGTATTCGTTCACCGACACCAACGGCGTCGAGTCCGTCCGCTCGTTCGACGAGGTGAAGGACAAGGTGGACGCGGAACTGCGCCGTCTGGCGGCCGTGCAGTGCCTGGAGACGAACCTGACCCAGCTGGCCTACTCCGTCAAGGCGGCCGAGGGCAAGTCCCGCCTGGACGAAATCGCCGCGGAGCGTTCGGCCAGCGTGGTGACGAGCGACTGGTTCGCGGTGGACGGCTCCTATGCGGAGGGCTTCACCGTCCCCGCTTCGTCCGTCTGCCCGGGCGTCGCGAATTTCCAGGAGGCGGTCTCCCAGCTCGACCCGTCCTATGAGGACGCGCGTTACGCCGTCATCTGTTCCGACAGCGCGGCGTGGCTTGTCGAACTCGCGGATAAGAGTCCGGCCCACACGCCGACTTTCGACGAGGCGAAGGAGGTCGTCCGTCCGCGCGCGCTGGAGGCGGCGCAGGCCGAGGCCTTCAAGAAGTCCGTCCAGGACGTGATCGCCAAGGGCACGAACGAGATCTTCAAGGCGGCGAAGAACGTGTCGTCGAATTACACGTTCGCCGTCTGCGAGATGAAGCCGGGCGCCTTCCCGAACCAGTACCAGGTCGCCTTCGCGGCGAACAAGCTGGCCAAGGGCGGCATTTCGGACTTCGTCCCCGTCGCGCCGGGCAAGGCGGTCGTCATCGTCTGCGAGAACCGCGAGGCTGGCGACGTCACGCAGGCGACGCTGATGAAGTCGCAGATCCGCAACCAGGTGGCGATGCTCCAGCGTCAGCAGCTGCCGGAGGCGTGGAAGAAGTGGAATCTCGAGCGTCTGGGCTTTGCGCCCGACGAGGCGGCTTCGGTGACCGAAGTGGAAGAGGAGTGATGACCGTTTACTTCAAACGCATTCATCCCGACGCCGTCATACCCGCGTACGCTCATTCGAGTGACGCGGGTATGGACTTAAGAAGCGTCGAGTCCCTGACGATTCCGCCGGGGGGGCGCGCGCTCGTGCATACCGGGCTTCAGATGAGCCTGCCGCCGCTTCACGAGGCCCAGGTGCGTCCGCGTTCGGGGCTGGCGCTCAAGTTCGGCGTGACCGTCTTGAACACGCCGGGGACGATTGACGCGGGCTATCGCGGCGAAATCGGCGTCATCCTGGCCAATTTCGGCGAGCGTCCGTTCGAGGTGGCGAAGGGCGACCGCATCGCCCAGCTCGTCATCGCGGCGGTCATCCAGCCCGGACTGGTCGAGACGGAGTCGCTCGACGAGACCGATCGCGGCGCGGGCGGTTTCGGATCTACGGGAGTCTGAACATGGCGCTTAAGATTTGCAAGTACGGCGACAAGGCGCTGCGCGAGAAGGCGGTGCCGGTCGCGGCGGTGACGGACCAGCTCCGCGCGCTCGCCGACGAGATGCTGGCGACGATGCATACGGCCGGCGGCGTGGGGCTGGCGGCCGAACAGGTCGGACGGACCGAGATGATGTGCGTCATCGACATTCCGGAGGGCTGCGAGGAGCAGGAGGACGCGGCGTTCAACGCGCCGATCGCGATGCCGCTCAAGCTGTGGAATCCCGAGATCCTCATGCAGGAGGGGGCGCGGCGCGACAAGGAGGGCTGTCTGAGCTTCCCCGGCGTCGGCGGCTCGATCGTGCGGGCGAACCGCGTCACCGTGCGCTATCAGGACGCGGACAACCTGCCGCAGACGATCACCGCGAGCGGCTTTTTGGCGCGGGCCCTGCAGCACGAGATCGACCATCTCAACGGCATTCTCTACGTGGACCGGATGACCGCCGTCGAACGGCTGTCCTTCGCGTCCAAACTCAAAAAACTCGCATCAAGAAACGGAGGCGTGCGCTGATGAAGAAGGCATTGATCACTGGCATCACCGGACAGGACGGCAGTTATCTGACCGAACTTCTCCTCGCGAAGGGCTACGAAGTGCACGGCATCATCCGCCGCGCCTCGACGTTCAACACCGAGCGCATCGACCATCTCTACCAGGATCCGCACGTCAACGGCGTGAAGCTCTTCCTGCACTACGGCGACCTCGGGGACAGCTCGAACCTGATCCGCCTCGTCTACGAGATCCAGCCGGACGAGATTTACAACCTCGCCGCCCAGAGCCATGTCCGCGTGTCGTTCGATTCGCCCGAGTTCACCGGCGACGTCGACGCGCTCGGGACGATGCGCCTGTTGGAGGCGATCCACCTCACTGGACGCGAGAAGCAGACGAAGTTCTACCAGGCGTCGACGTCGGAGCTCTTCGGCCTCGTGCAGGAGGTGCCGCAGAAGGAGACGACGCCGTTCTATCCGCGCAGTCCCTACGCCGTCGCGAAACTTTACGGCTACTGGGCGGTTCGGAACTACCGCGAGGCTTACGGCATCTTCGCCTCGAACGGCATCCTCTTCAACCACGAGTCGCCGCGGCGCGGCGAGACGTTCGTCACGCGCAAGATCACGCGGGCGGTCGGGCGCATCAAGATGGGTCTGCAGGACAAGCTTTACATGGGCAACATCAACTCCCTGCGCGACTGGGGCTTCGCCGGCGACTATGTGGAGGGGATGTGGCGCATCCTGCAGCACGAGCGGCCGGACGAGTTCGTGCTCGCGACGGGCGAGATGCATTCGGTGAAGGAGTTCCTCCAGGAGGCGTTCGCCCAGGTCGACCTCGACTGGGAGCAGTATGTCGAGTGCGACCAGCGCTATCTGCGGCCGACCGAAGTCGACCAGCTCCTCGGTGACGCCACGAAGGCGCGGACCCAGCTCGGCTGGGAGCCGAAGGTCAGGTTCCACGAACTCGTGAAGATGATGGTAGCGTCCGATCTCGAGCTGGCCCGCAAGGAAAGGGCGCTGAAAGATGCTTGAGGTTGACGATCGAGGACTATGAGGCCAGATGCCGAGAATGCGGATGCGAACGGCGTGCCGCGCCTTAATCTGACCAGTCCGAGTCAGGTCAAGGCCTGGTGCATCGAAAACGGGTTCCATCCTAACAAGACGATGGGCCAGAACTTCCTCATCGACCGCAATGCGCTGGAGGCGATCGTCGACGCGGGGCTGGACGGCTGCGGCGACGGCGCTACGGTGCTGGAGATCGGTCCGGGGATGGGCGTGCTGACCGAGGAGATGCTCGCGCGCGGCTGCGGCGTGCTGGCGATCGAGAAAGACCCCGTGCTGGCGGCGCGTCTTGCGGGTGCGCTCGGGAATCCGCCGCGGCTGAGGGTCGTGGCTGGCGACGCGCTTGACGTCCTCTCGTCGGCTGCCGTCGACCCGCAGCGCGCTTCGTTCGCGCTGACTGATTTCTCGTGCATGGTCTCCAACCTGCCCTATCAGGCCGGCACGCGCATCCTCCTCGACCTGGTGCAGACCCGCGCCCTCCCGGCGATGACGGTGCTGGTGCAGACCGAGGTCGCGGAGCGGCTCGCGGCCCGCGAGGGGTCGAAGGCCCGCGGGCTGGCCGGCGTGTGGGCCCAGCTCGACTACGACGTGCGGATCGTCCGCAAGGTGGCGGCGAGCTGCTTCTGGCCGCGGCCCGAGATCGGCTCCAGCGTGGTGCGGCTCGTCCGCCATGACCGGAACGCCGGTTTTTCCGCCGCGGAACGCGACCTTTTCCGCCGGCTGACGAAAAAAGCGTTCGAACACCGTCGCAAACAGCTTGGCAGTATCTTCAAAGATATGATACAATCTACTGCAAGGGCCGAAGAGCTCTCAGAAGACGACTGGATCACCCTAACGAAAGGACTAATACAGAATGAAGACGCCTGAAGAATTCCTCAAGGAGAACGGGTTCGTTCTCGCGCAGGACATCGACCGCACGAAGTTGCTCAACGACTTCATCTCCGAAATGGAGAAGGGGTTGCGCGGCGAGAAGTCCTCCTTGATGATGATCCCGACCTATGTCGGAGTGAACGGCAAGATCCCGCAGGGCTCGAAGGCGATCGTCCTGGACGCCGGCGGCACGAATTTCCGCGGCGGCATCGTCTCGATCCCCCCGAAAATCGAGGAGAAGCAGAACCAGCCCATGCCCGGCACCAAGAGCGCGGTCGACGAGGAGGCGTTCTACCGGGCGTTCGCCGACGAAGTGAAGCGCCTGGACGGCAAGGCGACGGTCGAGAAGGTCGGCTGGTGCTTCTCCTATCCCGCCGAGGCGACGCCCGACCTGGACGCGAAGCTCGTGCGCTGGACGAAGAACGTGCAGGCGCCGGCGATCGTCGGCCAGCACGTCGGCAAGGAGCTCCTGAAGCGCACGGGCGGCAAGGGCATCGCGGTCGTGAACGACACGGTGGCGACGCTGCTGGCGGCGAAGGCGACCGAGGGCGACAAGACCTATTCGAGCTACATCGGCTTCATCCTCGGCACGGGCACGAACACCGCCTATGTCGAGAAGAACCGCAACATCGCCAAGCTGTCCGGGCTGGATGCGGCGGGCTCGATGATCATCAACGCCGAGTCGGGCGCGTTCGACAAGGCGCCGCGCAGCGTCTTTGACGACGCCGCGGACGCGAAGACCGGCAACCCCGGTATCGGCCTGCTGGAGAAGATGATCGCGGGGGCCTATCTCGGCGGCGTCGGCCTCGAGATCTACAAGGCGGCGGCGAAGGCGGGCTTCTTCCCGAAGTCGGCGAACGCGGTCCTCGGCCTCGGGGCGCTCGAGACGCGCGACCTCAGCGAGTTCTGCGCCGACTTCCGCGACGCGCGGCCGAATCCGCTCTTCGGCGTCTTCGCCGACGCGGACGAGGCGAAGCTGGCGCGGCGTTTCGGCCTGCCGGTCTTCGAGCGCGCGGCCGTCCTCACGGCGGTCCAGCTCGCGGCGTTCGTGATCAAGTCCGGCGAGGGGGCCGAGGCCTCCGCGCCGGTGGCGATCAACGCGGACGGCTCGACCTACTACAAGACGAAGGCGATTCCTTTCGCCGAAACGGTGCGCAAGGAGCTCGACGAGATGCTCGTCAAGCGCCGCAACATCCATTACGAGATCACGCCGCAGGTCGACGACGCCCCGATGGTGGGCGCGGGTATCGCGGCGATGCTGTGAGGGGACGGGATTGAAAGCTAAAACCATACTGGCCGCGGCGCTTTTCGCGCCGCTGGCCCTCTCGGCCGTCGAAGTCGACGGAGTCGCCGCGCGCGTCGATGACGCGGTCATCCTCAGGAGCGAAGTGTTCGCGGAGATGCGGCAGCTGCGCGCCGACGAGTCGCGCTTCGCCGAAGTGCTGCAGGGGATGATCGAACGCAAGCTGATCCTCAAGGCGGCGGCGGAGTCGAAGATGACGATGCAGGACTGGGTGATCGAGAACCGCATCCGCGAAATCATCGCGCGCGGCTTCGACGGCGACCGCAACAAGCTGCTGGAGGCCCTGGCCCGTCAGCGCCAGACCTATCCCGAATGGCGCAAGCGCATGCAGGACGACATGGTCGTCTCGGCGATGCGCTGGCAGATAATCGACAAGAACATCGAGGCCTCGCCGCGGGCGATGCGCGAGGAGTACGACAAGCACCGCGACCGCTACTCGGTCGGTCGGCGCGTGACCGTGTCGGTCATCCTGCTCAAGCCCGAGGACGTCAAACTCCGCGCTGAGGTCGACAAGGCGCTCAGGTCCGAGCCGTTCGCGGAAGTGGCCAAGCGGCTTTCCGCCGACTCCCATGCCGCTGAGGGCGGCGTGTGGAAGGACGTCAATCCGGCGGAGGAGTTCAGCCCCGAGATCTGCGAGACGATCGGCAAGCTCGGTAACGGCTCTATGAGCGGATGGGTTGACCTGAACGGCTGGAGCTTTTTGGTGCGCAAGGACTCGGAGACCGAGCCTAAGACCCGCACGTTCGCCGAGGCTTACGACGACATTGCCGAGAATGTTCGCGCCGAGCGTGGCAAGGCCGAATACAAGGCGTGGATTGGGCGGCTGTCCAAAAAAGCCTACATCAAGGTTTACTGAGACAGGAAAAGAAAGACAAAGACAGATAGAGGAGTCGGAAGATGAAGGAGTCGAAGGTCGGTGCACGGATCAGGACGTACCGCGAGCGGTTGGAGATGAGCGAGGAGGACCTGGCCGCCAAGAGCGGCGTGGACGTGCGGCTGGTGACGGCGATCGAGGCCGGCGAGGTGCTGCCGGCGCTGGGCGTGCTGACGAAGATCTCCCGCGCGCTCGGCCAACGGCTCGGCACGTTTATGGACGACCAGTTCAAGCCGGACCCGATCGTGACGCGCGCCCGCGACCTCGACGCCGCCAGCGTCGCCAGCGAAGGGACGAACGAGCTCGGCTACGCCTCCCATTCGCTGGCGCTCGGCAAGCCCGATCGCCACATGGACCCGTTCCGCATCGAATTCTCCGCGGACGGCGTGGACGAGGTGTCGAGCCACGAGGGCGAGGAGCTGATCATCTGCATCGCCGGCGAGGTCGAGCTGACCTACGGCAACGAGAAGACGGTCCTCCGTCCGGGCGACACCGCCTATTACAACAGCGTCGTCCGCCACGGACTGCGGGCGATGGGCGGCAAGCCCGCGTCGATTTACGGCATCGTGTTCATGCCGTTCTGAAGCGTTGAATCTGAGAGGAGAAGAACATGGCCTGGTTCGAAAAGAAGGAAAAGCCGAAGATTCCGCCGGCGAAGGCGCTGTGGGCGGTCTGCCCGAAGTGCCACAGCCACTTCGAGAAGTCCGTCTGGAAGACGAACAACGCGATCTGCCCGAAGTGCGGTTACCATGGCCGCCTCGGCGTGCGCGAGCGCATCGCGCAGGTGGCGGATGCCGGGAGCTTCGCGGAAGTCTTCCGCGAGGTGAGCTACTCCGACCATCTGTCGTTCCGTGACGCGACCGGACCTTACCGCGAGAAGATCGAGGCGGTGATCGCCAAGTCCGGCGAAACCGAGTCCGTCGTGATGGGGACGTGCACGATCGGCGCGCATCCCGTGATGCTGGGCGTGATGGACTTCTCGTTCATGGGCGGGAGCCTCGGCACGGGCACGGGCGAGCGCATCGCCCGCGCGTGCGAGCAGGCGATCGCCGAACGGCGTCCGCTCGTCATCTTCTCGGCCTCGGGCGGCGCGCGCATGCACGAGGGCATCCTCTCGCTGATGCAGATGGCGAAGACCTCCGCGGCGATCGCCAGGCTCAAGGAGGCGGGGCTGCCCTACATCAGCGTGCTGACGGATCCGACCACCGGCGGCGTGAGCGCGAGCTTCGCCATGCTCGGCGACATCAATATCACCGAGCCGCGCGCGCTCATCGGCTTCGCCGGACGGCGCGTGATCGAAAGCACGATCCATCAGAAGCTGCCGGCGGACTTCCAGTCGGCCGAGTTCCTGGAGAAGCACGGCTTCATCGACCGCATCGTCGAGCGCGCGGAACTGCCGCGGTTCATTGCGAAGATGCTCAACTACTGGGGGTTCTGATCATGACGGCAATCGAGAGAGTAAAGCTGGCGCGGGATCCGAAGCGTCCGCACCTGAAGGATTTTATTGCCAGTATCTGCAGCGATTTCGAGGAACTGCACGGCGACCGGCTCGTGAACGACGACGGCGGACTGATCGGCGGCTTTGCCACGATCCGCGGCAACAGCAGTCCGAAGAGCGCTGACGATGGCGTCAAGGTCCTGATTCTGGGGCATAACAAGGGCGCGACGGTCGAGGAGAACATGACCGCGAACTTCGGCATGGCCAATCCGGACGGCTATCGCAAGGCGATGCGCCTGGCGAAGCTGGCCGAGAAGTTCCATCTGCCGGTCGTCACTTTCGTCGACACGCCCGGCGCCTATCCCGGCAAGGATGCCGAGGAGCGCGGCCAGGCCGAGGCCATCGCGAAGTCGCTGGAGTTCTTTTCGCGGCTGGCGACGCCGGTCGTGGTGGTGGTCACGGGCGAGGGCGGCAGCGGAGGCGCGCTGGCGATCGCCGTCGGCGACCGGGTGCTGATGATGGAGAACGCGGTCTATTCGGTGATTTCCCCCGAAGGCTGCGCCGGCATCCTGTGGCGTGACGGCAAGAAGGCGCCCGAGGCGGCGGAAGCGCTCAAGATCACGGCGTCCGACCTCAAGAAGCTCGGCGCGGTCGACGAGATCGTCAAGGAACCCGCGGGCGGCGCGCAGAAGAACCAC
>JAZQPI010000004.1:0-24708 GCA_045628545.1 Kiritimatiellia bacterium | reverse complement strand
TTCGGGAAAAGTCAAGGGGGTCTGGCGGAAAAAGTCGAAAAAACTTTGCGGGCCGCTCCGCCGACAAGGCGAAACGGCCCACAAACGCCGCCCAGAACGGGGGTCAGTCAAAATGACAAATCATGGATTTGGAATCTTTGTAAGGGCAGAGTTTGTCACGCCGCGCAACATTGTGCTATAATAGCGGGCATGAATTTTGCTAATCCGATTCTGCTGCTTGCGCTCGCGCCCCTCGCGTTCGCCGCGTGGAGGCTGCTCCGCCGCGGACGCCGCTCGGGCATCCGCTTCTCAGCCGTCATGCGGCTGCCCGCCAAGTCCGCGGGCTGGCGCGCCCATGTCGCCGCCGCCTCGCCCTTCATCCTGCTCGCGGGCCTCGCCCTGCTCGTCGTCGCCGCCGCCCGTCCGCGCACGCCCTTCGCCCACAACAAGAAGAACGTCGACGCCATCGCCATCGCCATGACCGTGGACGTCTCCGGCTCGATGGACGCGCTGGACCTGACGCCGAAGGGCGAAAAGTTCTCCCGCGACACCACGCGCCTGGCCATCGTCAAAAAGCTCTTCGCCGACTTCGTCGAGAAACGTCCCGACGACCTCATCGGTCTCGTCACCTTCGGCGGCTACGCATCCTCGCTCTCGCCGCTGACCGCAGACCACGAGGCCCTCCTCCACATCCTCAATGGTGTCCAGATCCCTTCCATCGCGCAGGCGGCGAACGGCGAACCGCTCGCCGGCGACGAACAGATGACGGCCATCGGCGACGGACTGGCCACCGCGCTCGCGCGGCTGAAGGACGCCAAACCGAAGTCGAAGATCGTCATCCTCCTCTCCGACGGCGTTTCGAACACGGGCGCGGTCGAGCCGGCCGAAGCCGCGAAAGCCGCCGCCAAGCTCGGCATCAAGGTCTACGCCATCGGAGTCGGCACACGCGCCCGGCGCACGCCGATCTTCGGGCGGGACTTCTTCGGCCGGACGGTCATCCATTATGCCGACATGACGTTCGACGAGGGTCAGCTGCGGTCCATCGCCGCCGCCACGGGCGGAACGTATTTCCGCGTCGACGACCGCGATTCGCTGGAGAAGGCCCTGGAGGAAATCGACCAGCTGGAGACGACCGCGCTCGAATCGGACTCCTACGACCGCTGGAACGAGCACTTCGCACTTTTCCTCGGCCTCGGAGCCCTGCTCGTGACCGTCGCGGTCTCGCTCTCCATGAGCGCCACGCGCCGCACCGCCTGAGACCGCATTTGGTTTTAGGCAGAAGGTGTCTGTCAGCCCTTCAACGTCACCAGCGTCTCGAAACGCGCCGTGCGCGGGAACATGTCGATCCACTTCACCGATTCGATCGCGTAGCGGCGCGACACCGTCCGAAGGTCGCGCACCAGCGTCGCGGGGTCGCACGAGACGTAGACGATGCGCGGCGCCCCGCAGTCCGCCAGCCATTCGGGCACGCGCGGCTCAAGCCCTCCCCGCGGCGGATCGACGATCACCGTCGTCTCGCCGTCGACGCGGAGGCGCTTGAGACAGCGCCCCACCTCCTCGGCGTAGAATTTCGCCGCGGTCTTGTGCAACGCCGCGTTACGCCGGGCGAAATCGATCGCCTGCCGTCCGGACTCCACGCCTACGACCTCGGCAGCGCGCGAACAGATGCCGAACACGCCGACTCCGCAGTAGAGGTCGAGCACGGATTTGGGCGGCCTCGCGCCTCCGCAAATGTCGACGACCGCCTTCACCAGTTCCTCGCCCGCGGCGGGATTGACCTGGTAAAAGCCGTCCGCCGGCACCTCGAAGGTGCGTCCGCAGGTCGTCTCCTTAAGGACCACTCCCTCCGGCGCGGCGCCGACCCACCACTTCACGCCGGACTTCTCGGTCCAGCGCACCGTCACGACGCCCTTGCGCTCGATGTCGCGCCGCACGACCTCGGGTCCAGTCGTCAGCAGCGCCAGGACCGATTTGCGGATCTCCGGCAGCTTGGCGTTGATCTCCGGCCGCGCCAGCGGATCCTCCGCGACATCGACGATCTCGTGGGACGGCTCCTTACGATAGCCGATCGCCCACGTGCCGCGCTGACGCGCAAAATGGTAAACGACCTTGTTGCGGTAATTGAGCGACGGCAGTCCTTCTCCGAACGCCGTCAGCGACGGCACCTCCAGCCGCGCCCGCTCGAAGAACTCGCGCAGCTGGGACTCCTTCGCCTGGCGCTCGGCCGCGTACGACATGTGCGTGTAGACCATGCCGGGGACGGCCCCCGCCAGCGGCTCGACCCGGTCGGGACTCGGTTCGACGACCTCGACCAGCCGCGCCCGCACGAAATGCCGCTTCTCCTCGACGATCTCGGCCTTGACCTGCTCGCCGGCGATCGCCCCCGCGACGAAGACCACGCGTCCGTCGCCGAGACGGCCGAGGCCGTCGCCGCCGTAGACGTTCTTCGCGATGTAGACGGTCGAGGTCATGGTCAGGCCCAGAGCTTTTCCAGCGCGTAATAGGCGCGGGCTTCGGGGGAGAACACGTGCACGACCACGTCAATGTAGTCGACGACGATCCACCCCGACTCCGGGTCGCCGCTCGTGCGGAAACTCTGCACGCCGGCGGTGCGCATCGCCTGCTGGGACTCCGTCACCAGAGCCTTGAGGTGCGGCGCCGCCGCGCCCGTGGCGACGACGAAGAAGTCCGTCAGACCGGACTTTCCGCGGACGTCGTAAACCTTCACGTCGGCCGCCTTGCGCCCTTCGAGCGCCGCGGCCAGGACCTTTGCCTGTTCTTCTGCTGTCATTGCTTCTTCTCTCTTCCTCAACCACTTCGACCCGCGGCGTCGCGTCCGCCCGCGTCAGGTGTAGCGCAACACCTCGTCGACCGTCGTATAGCCGTCGAGAATGGCGCGAATGCCGTCTTCGCGCATCGTGCGCATGCCGAGTTCGCGGGCCTTCTCGCGGATGACCAGCGTCGGCGCGCGGTTGTTCACGAGCTCGCGCAGCGGGTTGGACATGCGCAGATACTCGAAGACGCCCTTGCGGCCCTTGTAGCCGGTCCCGTTGCAGGTCTTGCAGCCCTTGCCGAAGTAGAACGGACGGCCGCCGATCTGGTCGCGCGTCATCTCGATGCGCTCCATCGTCTCGTCGTCCGGCTCGTACGACTGCTTGCACTCCTTGCAGCAGGTGCGGACGAGTCGCTGGCCGAGCACGCCTTCCAGCGTGGACGAGAGCAGGTACGGCGCCACGTTCATGTCCACGAGACGCATCACCGCGCCCGCGGCGTCGTTCGTGTGCAGGGTCGAGAAGACGAAGTGCCCCGTGAGCGCGGCCTGCACGGCGATTTCGGCCGTCTCGAGGTCGCGGATCTCGCCGATCATCATCACGTGCGGGGCCTGACGCAGGAAGGCGCGCAGCACCTTCGCGAAGGTGTTGCCGACATGCGCGTCGATCGGCACCTGGACGATGCCGTCCACGTTGTATTCGACCGGCTCCTCGGCGGTCAGGATCTTAGTGTCGATCTGGTTGATGCGCCGGAGGACCGAGTAGAGCGTCGTCGTCTTGCCCGAACCGGTCGGGCCCGTCACGATGAAGATGCCGTTCGGCTTCTCCACGTCCATCGTGATCTGCTCGTAGACGTCCTCGGGCAGGCCCACGTTCTCGAGGTCGAGCGAAGTCGCCGACTGGTCGAGAATACGCATAACGACGGACTCGCCGTGCGCCGTCGGCAGACAGCTGACGCGGAGGTCGACGGGCTTGCCGGCGACGGTCAGGGCGATGCGGCCGTCCTGCGGCACGCGGCGTTCGGCGATGTTCAGGTTCGACAGGATCTTGATACGCGAGATGATGGCCGGGGCCATCTTCACGTCCGGCGCCTTCATCTCGTAAAGCGCGCCGTCAACGCGGTAGCGGATCTTGAAGTCGTTCTCGAACGGCTCGATGTGGATATCGGCCGCGCGGTCGACGACGCCCTGGTAGAGGACGAGGTTCACGAAGCGGATGATCGCCGACGAGTTCGCGGCGTTCTCCATCGAGGCGATGTCGTTCGCGTTCGCGCCCGCAGCCAGCCCCTCCTCGTCCGTCAGCCCTTCGCCGAGCGACTTGATCATGTCCGCGACGGACTCGTTGTTGTCGCCGTAGTACTGGGCGATCCGGTCCATCACGTCCTTCTCGCGGGCGAAGACGAACCGCACCTCCTTCGAGAGCGTGAAGAGCATCTCGTCGGAGATGCGCGGATCGACGAGGTCGAAGGTCGCGAGCGTCACGGACGAGTCGTCCGTCGCGATCGGGAAGACGTTGTACATGCGGGCGGTCGAGGCGGGGATCGCCTCGGTCACCTCGGGCTCGTGCGTCATCGTCCCCAGGTCGGTCGCCTCGGAGTCCTGGTCGGCGGCCATGGCCGCGAGCAGGTCGTCCTCGGTGAGGATCTGCTGGTCGATCACCGCCTGGCGGACCGACTTCATCTCGGTCTTCGCCAGTTCGGCGAGGTCCTTGGCTCCGTCCTCGTCGAGGTAGCCGTTGTTGATCAGAATCTGGAGAATCGGATCCGTCACGAGCCGTAACCCTCCTCTTTAAGCTTCTGCACGACCGAATCGGGGTCCTGCGACTTGGTGATGAGCTCCTCGTAGGAGATGAGCCCCTGCTTGTAAAGCGAGGTGAGGTGCGAGTCGAGCGTGAACATGCCGTACTTCGCGCCGGTCTGGAGGTCGGACTTGATCATGTTCGTCTTGTTGTCGCGGATACGGCTGCGGATGGCGTCCGTAGAAGTCATGATCTCGAACGACGCGACGCGCCCGTGGACCTGTCCGTCGGGGCCGAGCCGCGGCAGCAGGATCTGCGAGATGACCGCCTGCATGCCCGCCGCGAGCTGCGTGCGGATCTGCGCCTGCTGGTTCATCGGGAAGGCGTCGACGATACGGTCGATCGTCTCGGCCGAACCGGTGGTGTGCAGCGTGCCGAAGACGAGGTGGCCCGTTTCGGCCGCGGTGATGGCCGCGGCGATCGTCCCCAGGTCGCGCATTTCGCCGACGAGGATCACGTCCGGGTCCTGACGCAGGGCTCGGCGGATCGCCTCCGCGAAGCTCGGCACGTCGTCGCCGATTTCGCGCTGCGTGATGATCGACTTCTTCGACTCGTGGTAGAATTCGATCGGGTCCTCGATGGTGATGATGTGGACGCTCCGCTCCTGGTTGATGACGTCGATCATCGAGGCGAGCGTCGTCGACTTGCCCGAGCCGGTCGGGCCGGTCACGAGGATGAGGCCGCGCGGCTTGAACAGCAGCTCGCGCACCGTCGGCGGCAGGCCGATCTGCTCCAGCGTGAGCAGCGTCGAGGGAATCTGACGCAGGACGGCGCCGTAGCGCTTGCGCTCCTTGAAGACCGACACACGGAAACGCGTGCCGTCCGGATGCGCGAGGGCGAAGTCGGCGCCGCCGTTCGTCTCCAGCTCCGACATGTACCGCTCGATGTCGGGCGCGCGCTTCGGATCGTCGTCGGCGACGCCGCTGACGAACTCCTTGATGAGCGCGTAGCTCTCGTCGTCGTTCATCGCCTCTTCCGCCAGCGGCAGCAGCTCGCCGTGCACACGCAGCAGCGGCGGCATGCGCGCGCGGATGTGAAGGTCGCTGCCCCCTTCGTCGATGATCGCCTGCAGCAGTTCGTCCTTATGAAACTCCATTTGCTCCCCTCCTTAAGCGTTTAATCGGCGTCGCCCATCGTGACGCGCAGCACCTCCGACAGCGACGTCATGCCGCTGGCGACCTTGAGCATCCCGTCCTCGCGCAGCGTCCGCATGCCGAGTTCGCGGGCGCGCTGCCGCAGCAGCGTCGCCGGCGCGTGGTCGAAGATGAGGCGCTGGACCGTGTCGTCGACCTTGAAGATTTCGAAGATGCCCTTGCGGCCCTTGTAGCCGGACTTCCCGCAGCGGTCGCAGCCGGCCCCGTGGTAGAAGTGGTCGGGCATGGTCTTCGCGAAGTTGCCGAGCATCTTGACCTCGCGGTCGGTGGGCTTGTATTCCTCGCGGCACTTGTCGCAGATCGCGCGCACAAGGCGCTGGGCCATCGCCGCGCGCAGCGCCGAGGCGACGAGGAACGGCTTGCAGCCGATATCCAGCAGTCGCGTCACCGCCGAAGGCGCGTCGTTCGTGTGCAGCGTCGAGAACACGAGGTGGCCCGTCAGCGCCGCCTCCATCGCGATGCCCGCCGTCTCCTCGTCACGGATTTCTCCGATCATCACGATGTTCGGAGCCTGACGCAGAATCGAACGGAGGGCGGCCGAGAAGTCGAGACCGACGTCCTTGTTCACCTGCACCTGGTTGATGCCGCTCATCTGGTATTCGACCGGGTCTTCGACCGTGATGAGCTTCTTGTCGGGCTTGTTGATCTGCCCGAGGCAGGCGTAAAGCGTAGTCGTCTTGCCGGAACCGGTCGGGCCCGTCACGAGCACCACGCCGTCCGGCAGCTTGATCAGCCGCTCGAAGGTCGCCTGGTCGTCGGTCAGGAAGCCGAGCTGCGGCAGACCGAGCGACAGGTTGGACTTGTCGAGAATACGCATGACGATCGACTCGCCGTGGTTGGTCGGCACCGAGTTCACGCGGAGGTCGAGATCCTTGCCGTTGACGGAGATCTGGATGCGCCCGTCCTGCGGGATGCGCTTTTCGGAGATCTTCATCTTCGACATGATCTTGATGCGCGAAATGATCGCCTGCTGCAGGCGCTTCGGCGGCGAGTCCATCTTGCGCAGCGCGCCGTCGATGCGGTAGCGCACGCGGAACTCCTTCTCCATCGGCTCGAGATGGATATCGGACGCCTTCATCTTGATGCCGTTGGTGATCAGCATCGTCGCGAGCTTGATGACCGGAGCGTCGTCGCCCGTCGCCTCCCCGTCGTCGCCGCCGCCGAAGTCGTCCTCGCGCGTCGACACCTCCGCCGGCGCGTCGTCCTGGTAGAGCTTCGCCATCGCGGCCTGGACTTCCGCCCGCGGCGAGACCACCGCCTCGACGTCGCGCCCGTGGAGCACGTAACGCAGGGAGTCGATCGCGTCGTAGCCCATCGGGTCCGAAAGCGCGACGGTGATCGAATACTCGTCGGCGACGACCGGCACCACGGAATACTTGCGCGCGATGTCGGCGGGGATCTCCTTGGTGACGGAGGAGTCGATCGCCTCGGCGTTGATATGGCAGTATTTGAGGCCAAACTGGTCGGCGACCGTGCCGAGGACCTCGTCCTCGCCAATCGCCCCGCTCGACACCAGAACGTCCAGCGTGGTCTCGTTTTCAGCCCTCATCGACTTCGCCGCCGTGTCGACCTGCTCAGGAGTGAGGAAGCCGCGTTCGGTCAGAAGCCTGATGACATACTCGTCGTTACTTGTCATTGCTCAAACTATTATAGCGAAAACATGATTAATTTTCAAGCGGCTGAATAACTCCACAAGATTCCCCGAGAACACAGAAACGGCAAGCGGTTTTTGGTATAATATGGTTCATAATTCCGCTATGGTCGATGCGCTGACAGAGTTTTCGTCTCGCTTCCACCCCCCGGGGGAAACGCCGGGGGAGGGCGTCGCGTCGCTTCCCGCCGCGCTGGCCCTCCCGTCGCTCACGGGCGCAGCCGACGCCTTTCTCGCCCTCGCCCTCGCGTCCGGCCAGATCGGCGGCGGCCCCGCGGGCCGTCCCGCCCTCGTCCTCGCGGTGACGCCCGGCCTGCCGGACGCCGACCGTCTCGTCTCCGACCTCGAACTGCTCGCCGGCGGCACGGTCCCCCTGCCGGACTCCGCCCGCGGCGCCCGCGTCCTCGAATTTCCGCCGCCGCTGGACGGCGACCGCGCCGCGCTCGGGCTGCGCCTGAAGGCCCTCGCCGCCCTGCGCGCCTGGGACCTCCGTCCCGCGCCCTGCGTCGTCGTCGCCCCCTCGGCGACCCTCCCCCTCCCCGTGCCACGCAAGGTCCTCCCCGCCATCGAGCTGGGCGGCCAGACCGCCGGAAAGCACGCCGACATCTGCGCCCGTCTCGCCGAAGCCGGCTACAACCGCGTCCCCCAGGTCGAACGCGTCGGCGACTATTCCGTGCGCGGCGGCATCATCGACGCCTGGTCGCCCGGCGACGAGTTTCCGGTCCGGGCCGAATTCTTCGGCGACGACCTCGAAAGCCTCCGCCTCTTCGACGCCGGCAGCCAGCGGTCCGTCCGCCGCGTGGACTCGGCGACGCTTCAGCCAGTCACGGACGGCGGAACGGACGGCGGAACCGCCCGCCTCGTCGACCTGCTGCCCGCCGGTGCCGTCATCCTCGCGCTCGAACACACGGCCTACGGACGGCTGGACGCCCCCGACGAGAAGCGCGGCGTGAGGGTTCTCTACACCGGCGCCCCCGCGCCAGCAGGCGTGCCGTCCTGCGGCTTCCAAACCGTGCCCCTGCCCGGCTTCGCCGAACTGGACGCGGGCGCGGCGCACCATCCGGAGATGTTCGCCGCGGCGAAACGGCGGCTTGACCAGTGCCTGGACGCCGCGCGGCAGCGGGGCGACTCCCTCTTCACGATCGACGGGCTCTCCGGCGGCTTCGAGCTGCCCGGCCTCGTCGTCGTCACCAAGGCCGACCGCGTCTTCACCCGGCGGCAGGTCCGTCCCCGCCGCTCGACGGCGGCGGCGGCGACCGGCGCGCGGCTCGACGCCTTCGACGACCTCGAACCCGGCGAATACGTCGTCCATGTCGACCACGGCGTCGGACGCTTCGTCGGCTCGTCGGAAATCGTCGCCGGGGGACGGCGCACCGAAGTCTTCAACATCGAATACGCCGACGGGGCCCTGCTGCACGTCCCCGCCGCGCACGCGCACCTCCTCTCGCGCTACATCGGCGTCAAGGGCGAGGCGGTCAAGCTGCACCGCCTCGACGGCCGCCGGTGGGAGAAGGACAAGCGCGACGCGCAGCAGGCCGTCGCCGACCTCGCCGTCGCCCTGCTGGAGACGCAGGCGCGGCGGGAGATCGTCCCGGGCTTCGCCTACGAGGTCGAGGGATGCGACGGACTCGCCGCCTTCGAAGCGGCATTCCCGTACGAGGAGACGCCCGACCAGGCCGCCGCCATCGCCGCCGTCAAACAGGACCTCGCCCAGCGCAAGCCGATGGACCGCCTCATCTGCGGCGACGCCGGTTACGGCAAGACCGAGGTCGCCATGCGCGCGGCCTACATCGCCGCGCTGAACGGCAAGCAGGTCGCCGTCCTCGCGCCGACCACCGTCCTCGCCGAGCAGCACTTCGAGACCTTCACCTCGCGCTTCGACGGCACGCCCGTGCGCATCGAGTCGATGTCGCGCTTCCAGTCCGCCCGGACGCACCAGGGCACGCTCGGCCG
The DNA here is from genome assembly GCA_045628545.1 of Kiritimatiellia bacterium. Lineage (GTDB taxonomy): Bacteria > Verrucomicrobiota > Kiritimatiellia > RFP12 > UBA1067 > UBA1067. Next base: position 15,403 of record JAZQPI010000004.1, on the reverse strand, counting down.
CCTCGCCTCGGGAGTCTGCGACATCGTCATCGGGACCCACGCGCTGCTCACGCCGAAAATCGCCTTCCGCGACCTCGGGCTCATCATCATCGACGAGGAGCAGCGCTTCGGGGTGCGCCACAAGGAGTTCCTCAAGCGTCTGCGCGCGACCGCCGACGTCCTGACGCTCTCCGCCACGCCCATCCCCCGCACGCTCTACCTCTCGATGACCGGGGCGCGCGACCTTTCGCTCCTCCGCTCGCCGCCGCGCGAGCGCGTGGCGGTCGACACGAAGATCGTGACGGACTCGGACGAAATCGTCCGTCACGCGATCGAGGCCGAGCTCGGCCGCGGCGGGCAGGTCTTCTTCCTGCACAACCGGGTGACGACTATCGCCAAGGTGGAGAAGCGCCTGCAGTCCGTCGTGCCCGGCGCGCGCATCGTCGTCGCCCACGGGCAGATGGACGCCACGACGCTCGCCCGCAAGATGCGCGCGTTCGAGCGCGGCGAATTCGACGTGCTCCTCTCGACGACGATCATCGGCGCGGGCATCGACATTCCGCGCGCCAACACCATCCTCGTCGACCACGCGGAGCGCTTCGGCCTCGCCGACCTCTACCAACTGCGCGGCCGCGTCGGCCGCTCGGCGAGCGAAGGCCACGCCGTCTTCCTGCTGCCGACGGGCGGCCTCGTCGACTCGGACGCGCGCGAACGGCTCAAGGCGCTCCAGCGCCACGGCGGACTCGGCAGCGGCTTCAACCTGGCCGTCCGCGACCTCGAGCTCCGCGGCGCGGGCAACCTGCTCGGCGCCCAGCAGTCGGGGCACATCGCCGCGGTCGGCTTCGGCCTCTACTGCCAGCTCCTCCAGCGCACGATCTCGACGCTCAAGGGCGAGAAGCAGGCGGTCATCGTGGACGTGCGGCTCAACCTCGACTTCATCGACTGGTCGCCGGCCTCGGACGATCCCGACGAAGCCGCCGCGTTGCCCTACGACTACATCGAGGAGGACGCGCAGCGCATCGGCTTTCTCAAGCGGTTCGCCGAAGCCGCCGATCCGAAGGCGATCCAGGCGCTCGGAGCCGAGCTCGCCGACCGGTTCGGTCCGCTGCCGGCGGCGGCGAAGCGCTTCGTCCGCACCGCCGAACTGCGCCTCAAGTGCGCGGTCGCAGGCTACGACGTCGTCGACGCCCAGGGCGGACGCGCCATCTTCTACCGCGACAACGGCCGCACGATCGCCAAGGTCATCGACCTGCGCGGAAAGACCCCCGACCGGAAGCTGGCGGAGCTCATAACGGCTACCGCCTAGCCAACGGTCACCCGTCAAGTGTGATATAATGGTGCGTATGGAAGTTAAAATCGAACCCTCCTGGAAGTCCGTCCTCGCCGACGAATTCGACAAGGACTACTTTGCCCAGCTCGCGGACTTCGTCCGCAACGCCTACCGAACTGGCGTCGTCTATCCGCCCGCCAGGCACATCTTCCACGCTTTCGCGCGCACGCCGTTCGACAGGGTCAAGGCCGTCATCATCGGGCAGGACCCCTATCACGAGCCCGGGCAAGCGCAGGGTCTGGCCTTCTACGTGCCGCCGGGAATCCGCACGCCGCCATCGCTTCTGAACATCGCCAAAGAACTCGCGGCAGAATTCCCCGCTGGCGAAACCGCCGCTCCGCTTCGCATCCCCGACCTCCTCTCCTGGGCCGATCAAGGCGTCCTGCTGCTGAACGCGACGCTCACCGTCGGCGCTGGCATGGCCGGCTCACATCAGAACCGAGGCTGGGAGCGGTTCACGGACGCGGTCATCGACCGTCTCGCCAGGCGGCGTGAGCACCTCGTCTATCTGCTTTGGGGATCGTTCGCGCAACGCAAGGCCGCCCTCGTGGACCGCTCCCGCAACTGCGTGCTGGAATCAGCCCACCCCTCACCGCTCTCAGCCCACCGCGGCTTCTTCGGCTGCGGCCACTTCCAAAAGGCCAACTCCTATCTCCAGTCGCACGGAGCGGAACCAATCCGCTGGTGACCATGTGACCGACGAGCCACAACCCGCCCACGACCGCCGCCAGCACAGCCGCGCAAAACAGCACAATCGGCACGACACGGCGCAAGAACTCCCACGCCAGGCCGACAGCCGCAGGGCGGGCTAGACTACAGCAACTGGCTGAGGAAAGTTCGCGCCGATACGACCACAGGTTTCCCGTGGCTAAAGCAGTCTTCGCCATCAAAGGACCGTTCGAGCACAATCTGGAAGGCATGTGCCGCCCCAGTCTGTTGCTGGAACAAAATCAACGCCGGCGAAAGGTTTTCATCGGCGTTCTTGACTTCGGCCACAAACCACGGCTTCTTGTCTCGTGTGACGAGGAAATCGACCTCTCGTTTTTTCTTGTCGCGAATGTAAAAAAGATCAAACTCGCCCAGCCCGAGATCAGTCCACCCTTCGACGGCCTTCAGCAAATGGCAGGCGACGAAAGTCTCGGCTCGCTTGCCCGGATCTTCGATTCCAGACCAATCGCGCAGATACCATTTTGGCGTCTTGCGGATCGAATTCTCAATGTTCTTGTAATAGGGCTTGACGGTAAATCCATAATAAAGCGCCTTCAGGGTCGCGACCCATTTCTTTACCGTCGGCTCGCTCGTCATGACCTCACACGCCAATGGCGCCATCACCAATTGTTCGCCCGAACGATTCGCCAAGATCAAAGCCAGCGCCTCAATCTGATCCAACTCCACCGATTTCGTGATGTCGCGAATGTCTTCGCGCAAAAGCTGCTCCATCCGCAATGTTCTCCACTTGCGCAAAAAGCGCATCGTGCCGTTCGCAAACGGCTCTGGAAACCCACCGAAGACATTCAGCGCCTCCCAATTCTCGCCCGAGATTTTGCGAGGCATTCGAACGATCTTCTTTTCGTCGGGTATGGACGGATCGATCAGTTCCGCGACCGAAAGGGGATGGATTCGATACGGAAAGTACCGCCCCATCATGCTGTCACCGCCTCGCTTGTAAACATCAAGACGCGCCGACCCCGTGGCAAATATTCGAGCCTGTTTCTCGTAAAGATCGAAGAACCCCTTCAAAAATCCTTTCCACTTCGAATAGCGATGGATCTCGTCAAAAACAAGGATCCTCTTCGCCGACCACTCCTCGGACAATCCCATCGAGTCACCTACCGCCTTCGCACCCTTCAAGACAAGTTGCCGAGCGTCCTTCGTCTCCCAATTCAAGTAATCGGTCGCGAAGCACCTGGCCAATGTCGTTTTCCCCACCTGTCTCGGGCCGGACAGGAACACCATCTGCCGATAGAGTGATAGATGTTCCTTGATGACATTCTCGTAGAGACGTGTTTCAATATTCATACTGGAGATTATACCACAACCATTTCCAGACGACAAGTACCATTCTAAACAATCATTTATTTTAGTGATTACTATTCTAAATGATTATTCAGAATGGCTCTTGGCTGTCTGACCGCATCTCCACCCCGACCCTGAAGAACCGCCGCCCGCCCTGCGCCTACGTCACTTCCGCCCAGCAGCCGCGCCACACGCCCGATGAGCCACAATACGCCCACGACCGCCGCCAGCACCACCGCGCAAAACAGCACAATTGGCACGACACGGCGCAAGAACTCCCACGCCAGCCAGAATGCCGCGCCGACAACCGGCCCCCTACCAACCGCCAACTCGCGGCAATACGCAAGATACGACTCAAGCTGCGTATCATCATTTTCAAAAACAAAAACGGCTCCCCTTATCTTCATTCTGGAATGTACGCGAATCTTTCATTCTCAATTTCCCCTTATACATTATCTGACACCATTTCCGCCATGTAGAGCGGCAGGTAGCGGATGCCGTTCTTGGTGGCGAGATCCTTGGGATGAAGAACAATGGGCGTCGCGACGTAGCGCTTGAACTTGGCCTGGAATCGCTCAAGCGAAGTGGTGGAATACTCCTTGTTGCTCTTCACCTCGATCGGATAGACATTGTGCGCGGACGAAACCTTGGACTTCGTGAGCACGAAGTCGACCTCCATCGTGTTCGCGGCATTTTTGCGATCGTCGTTGAAATGGAAGTAAAGTTCCTGCCCAGCCGCACAAAACATCTGTGCGACGGCATTCTCGATGATCATCCCCTTGTTCACTTCAAGCTTGCCGAAGAGGATGGCCTTCACGATTTCGGCGAGCGCGGTCTTGTTCTCCGAAAACGCATGGCTGATCAACAGTCCCGTATCCGCCATATAACACTTGAGCGCACTGCGGTCTTCAGACATCTTGAAGCCGGTGTTCGGGTCGGTCGCATTGTAAGCGACATTGACCGTCATCGACTCCTTCAGCCACTCGAACGGCGAATCCAATTCGCGCATCCGCAAGCCCGTTCCAACATCGCTCGGACGGAACCGCTTCTCATGCGCACTCAACGCCCCCGGAATGCCGTTCCAAATCGCGAGAATCTTATGCCGCAACCGCCCCGAGAACTTGCCGATGTCATCCTGATAGAGATCAAGTATGGCGCGCTTCACTTTCTCGACAGCCACAAGATCGCGTCCGTTCACAAACGCCTCGACCGCCTGCGGCATGCCACCGACCACCAGATACTGACGAAACAGTTCCATCGCCTTCCGATGGAGAATCGGTCCCATCGGCTCACCACGCTTGAAATGGTCGCGCGCGATTCCCATCAGCGTCTCTTCGCCCAACGCCCAAAGGAACTCATCGAAATCCATCGGGTGCAGTTTAAGCTTCATCTCCTCGCTGGGGATGAGAATCTTGTCCACGTTCTTCTTCAGCGACACCAGCGAACCGGTCTCGATGTAGTGATAGCGTCCGTCCTTGACGAGGTACTTAATCGCCTCCCGTGCGCGAGGGAACCGCTGCACTTCGTCGAAAACAACCACCGACTCGCCACGAACGAGATGCACGCCGAGGTGCGTCTCCAAAAGCATGAAGAACTCATCAAGATTATGAAGCTTGTCCTGAAAAAGCTGTTTGACCGTCTTGTCAGCACTGGCGAAATCAATAATCAGCGAATGCGCGTATTCCCGTCGGACAAATTCCTCCACGATATAGCTCTTTCCGAGACGACGCGCACCCTCGATCATGAGCGCATATCGACCCGCCCATTTCGCTTTCCATTCCAGCATTTCCGAATAAAGTTTGCGCTTCATACCCACATTCTACCATTTCCTGACACGACAGTCAACGGCAAACTACACGATGCCGAAACTCTAAAATGTGCTCTCACTACACATTCGCACCATCTTCACCAATCTTTTCGCCCACATCAGCATTAGGCCGAAAACGGCAATTCGTTGCCAGGCAAAATCAGCATGCCGCTCCGCAGCCACCCTGCACAAAGACATGCTGCCCGGACTTGACGAAGCCGCGAATGTCCCGTTCCGCCTTACGGATATTACCTTTTGATGTAATCCGTGGTAGCGCCCTCCAATACATTTACGGCGCAATCTCCACAACCTTCGTACCTGTTACAGTAACGCCATTCGCCGTATAAGTAGCTCTGACCGTCACCATACCCGTGTATCCATTCAACGTAAGCTCTCCAGAATATGGATTAATCGTCACTCCTGTATTCGTTTCATCAATCGACCAAATGGGCAATATCGCACATGTGCCAAACTGGACTTGATTATAAGATGACATTGACGATTGTGATCCGCTTTGGAAATACAGCGTCCCAGTATAAGTTTTATTATATGTCCGAGGAGTTATGCTGTCATTTCCGTTGACTTCAATATGTGTTGGAGGATTCGCAGTCGACTGATCTGGGGTCCAACAAATATTGTCCACCCAACAACAATCACTTCCAGAATCTGCAATGCTCGCAATACTGTCATAATTTTCATAAACCCAACGAATGCGATGACAACCTTGACCGTCTAACCGTAGACTTACATGTTGCCATTCTCCTCCCGGGCCATTAATTTCTGCTTTCACATCCAACTCTTTCATAAATCTCACCCTGCCATATTTTGATGACGACATTTTCCATGCAAAGGAAATTGTACCAACCCCATACACAATCGTTCCCACATATGTATCCGACGACCTGTTCACACGATTATCACTACGCAGTGCCATGCCTCCAGCGTACACCTGCCCACTCTGTTCACACCAAGACCCGTTTCCAGAATGTGGGTTATGGGATCCTGAATACAGTTTAACGTTCGATACATCTGGATCCTCTCCATCGGCAACACAAACATTCGCCACCGTCACAGAACAATTCTTCGAAAATCTCCCTTCTTGCGTCGTGGCAGTAACTGTCGCGCCACCAAGCCCGACAGATGTAATCAACCCATCCATAACCGTTACAACGGAAGGATTGCTTGTTGACCAAGTGACGGCTTTATTCAATGCCGTCGCCGGGAGAACCGTTGCAGCAAGTTGACTTGTCTCGCCTATATCATTCAAAATGAGACTTGCCGGAGAAATCGAAATTCCAGACACCTCTTTTGACGTTTCCGTCACCGTAAACGGGATAGACTTTGCCAGTCCCGTGTAATTGTCAGCCTCGGGAACCGATACCACGAGGGTGTACGACCCGGCACTAAGTCCTGCCAATTCTGCCGCAGTATAATTTGCCTGTCGAACGCCGAACCTCACCGCACCCATGTTGATTGTCACAGCCGAACCTTCTTCAAACTCCGTACTCGACAAGCTCGGATTTGTCAGCCACGAATTCTTTGCCTTGGCAATGAACCAAGTAATTGCTCGCGATTGCGAAGACACCCCGTCACTCCACGCATATCCATCTTTCAAGGTGGCGATCGCCGTATGTTCGCCAGCATCAACCGCTCGCTCCCCTGTCAACGTGTACCCCACTCCGTCACTTACGCCAATCTGCGACTGCCCATTGTACACCAAGCCTTCATTTGCCACCGGGATGTCTGCCTTGAACAGGTTTTCATTCGGCCCTTCATCACACGAAGCCGCCACCTCCGCTCCCGAAAACGCCTTCGCCCAAATGCGAACCTCGTCAAAATTTCCATTCACACAAAATCCGAGACGCAACATGGGAGCCGTCTTCCATGACGAGTCCGAAGAGCTCGTCCATTCCACCTTGCCATCAAGATAGAAAGTCAAACTGTACGCATTATCTTTCGGCTCGCCAACTACCGCAAAATGGTGTGTCGCGCCAACAATGCGCCCTTCGCCGACATACGCCTCGTTCCATGCCGACACCTTTCTCTGATAACGATTGTATTCATTATCCCACAACCAGTTGAAGCATTCGGACACGGCACTCAACATGTTCGTTGACAGGCTAAAGACCCGCTCGTTCTTAGCCCTCTCGCCGGCCTGCGTCGCCCACACTTCCAGCGTAAACGGTCTCCCGTCAGCTGGAATCAGGTTTTTGCCAAGATCAACGTAGGTCTCGGACGAAACTGTCGCCACCCCATTGCTCAGACCGACGGATGCGGGCGCTACCGCCTTGACGCCGCCGACGGAATCAATCAAATCGCCGTCAAACGACCAACGATGCAGAAGACCTATGTCCGTCGCAGGGGATCGCCTGACCGCAAAATTCACCGTCTTGCTCAACCCGGAATAATTCTCCGTACCATCGACCGTGAACTTCAGCGAATAAGAACCAGCCGGCAAATTCAAGAGATCAGCTTCCGAGTAGTTTGCGCGCACGACGCCGAACTTCGACTCGCCAAATGAGATCTCCCCTGGCGAACCAACAACGAACTCTTCACGTGACAAACCAGGCTCATTCACCCAGTCGTTTTTCGCCTTTGCGATTTGCCAAGGGATCTGAATTGGCCGGGTCTCTCCAGTTGTCCACTTGTAGCCATCAACAAGAACGACTCGCGCAAGATATTCGTTGGCATCAATTGCCGATGCGTCCGTCAGCGTATAGCCAGCGCTCGGCAACACGCCTTGCTTCACCGTGCCATCATACACCAGACCGTTCTCCGCCGTCGGCATCGCAATCAGATGCCACGCTTCAATCACGCCCGGCGCATCCGAGCCGCCATCGCCAGCGCCCGGCATCGACACCTCGACCTTGAAAAACTGGTGCTCCGCCGAATTCGCAGGGGACTCCCAAGCATCACCGTCCGAAAGCGAACGACGCCCGTAAATCTTGTAGGTACGGACCTCGCCCTTTCCATTCAGATTCGGCCTCCATCCCACTTTAGGCAAGCCATCCTCAAATTCGATTATCGCCTGAAAGACGTCGTTCACATCAGTAGGATCCGTCCCCGCGACATAATCCTGCCAGACATTCAACCGTTTCCCGGCCCCATCCTTCTTGCCAGTCAACATTGCCATCGCAGCAGCAAGGTCGTTTCCATACAACGTTCTGAACGTCGGATACTGATTGGCCCAAGACACGGGCACGAACGCGGCGGAGCCACCGGTCACATCGGCATCCACCAGAATCTGCCGCGAAACACCGACGGAATATGTCGCCGTCTTCGTCTCTCCCTCATATGTGAACGACGCCTTGATCAACGCAGTTCCATTCGAATCCAATGCCGTTAACCCGCCAACCAAATTCAACATAGCACACCCACTTTCGCTTATCAACGCCCAATCGGCATTGACCACCTCCGCGCTACCGTCGGTATACCTCGCCAAGCAAGAATACACGGCCGAATCACCCGCATAAACGCTGGTCGGCCCTGTAATCTCAACAGACGACAACCCCTTGACGATCGTTATAGACAACGTCGCCGTCTTGGTGACGTCCGCATCCGTGTATGTCGCACTCACGACGACCTTACCGGTCTTCTTAGCCGTCAGAATACCTGTCGAATCAATGGTCGCATATGTTTTCCCCGACGCAATCAACCAAGTCGGGACCACGATTTTGACATTGCCATCCGTATATGTCGCATTACAGGTAAGCGATGCCGTTCGTCCATCAACCAAACGCGACGTTCCAGCAATGGATAGCGATGTCAATTCAGGGGCTATCGGATCCCACGTGACCTCATCAACCCACAACGCCTTCGAATCGGCCGAATCGCTCAACCGACTCACGATGATCTCATGACTACCGAAGGTTTCAATACGCTTGATAACATTCGTCCAGTCCGTGTTTCCATAAAGTGTCGCGACAAGAGCTCCGTCAACCCAAACCTGCCCAACCGCTACCGCTGAATCTTGGGCAGTAGATTTCATCCAGCATGAGAAATTCCCCGCGCCCGCAACCGAGAATTTCAAGTCACTTGCAGTGTCTGCGCCCTCTGACACACACGCGAACTGACCATCATGAGACATTTCCGTATCAACCGCCCACGGCGTTACGCTCACATTGCTGATCTCAAAGGCATCCGACCCAAGCGCCTCTTCGCAACTTATCGCATCACGGACAACAATTACCTTGTTTGCCGAGACTGTGATGCCACTTAATGTGTATGTCGCGGACAAGCTGACTGACCCCATCTGAGGGCCTATCGCCAGTATGCTTCCATCAGTTATCGAAGCATCTCCCGACACCACGACGACCGATTCTGGCACGACAGCATCGGATGTCCCATCCGCGTAAGTTACGACAAAGCCCAATGTTATTTTGTCATTTACGCACACCGTCGTTTTGCCGACCTCAATTGCCAGCAAAATCGGGCGGCTGACAATCTGCACTTCTTTCGCAGAATGCCACGATTTCCCGTCAACCTCGCAAAGCGCATTGATTGTCACGACGCCAGCCGACGATCCTGCTGACAACGTACCATCGTCAGCCATTTGCGCCAACCCAGAACTCGGCAACACCCATTCGACATTCATGGAACGCCGATCTCCATCGGAATAAACCAGAAACGCCTGATATGAAGCCTTCGCTCCTGCAAGAACCGAATCAGATCCGACAATCTCCAATTCCGTCGGTACTCCTGGCGCCATCTGGACGATTTCACAAACTTCGCCCGAAACAATTATGCGTCCAGTCCGATCTTTGCCCGTCGTGTTCTCGTCGACAGTAAAGAACAGTTGTCCATCTCCGGATCTCGTCTTACCTTCCGTAATGGTAATCCAATCCGAATCAGAGACAGCTTGCCAAATATCAAAGTCACGATCCTCGGTCACGACGTCAATCGTGCCCGCTCCCCCTCGCCAAGTGAAGTTCGTTGACGCTGGTGATATCCAGAGTTCGAAATCTCGTTGCACGATATAGGCACGCCGCCCAGATATCTCGATGATTCCGATCTGCGAAAACGCCTCCTGCCGACATTCGCCGACAAAGACACACAGCGTCCCCGACCCAAATCCTTCGAAATCCAGGAAGAGCGGATCGCCTTGCAGATTCTGAACGATGTCGACCGTCCAATGCGTGTCTTCATCATCCGCCTCGACTGGAATCTCAAGCATTTCACTTCCATCAAACGCCGCAATGAACACAGTCTCAGGCAAAAAGACACCTGTTCCGCCCTGCCGAATCGTATAGGTGAGACCGGCAATCGTAATCGTGCCGACGCGCTCATGCGTTTCTACATTCTTGTCAACCGTAAATGAAATTGTCGCCGCACCCGCTCCATTCGTGGAGACATGGATCCAACTCTCATTCGATTCAGCCGTCCACCGAATGCGATTCGGCAATGTCAATGAGACCGAATACTCGCCGCTTGAAGACGGACACTGCATTTCAGACTCCGCCAACGACGGAATCGCCGCCTCTTGAACAACCGCATGAATCGCCTTTAACGGCTTTTCAAGATTGTACATCTGCACAATCTGCTCGGTACTCAAACAGGACGTAAAGGTTTTAACATCGTCAAACACGACATGCCCTTCCCCATAACACGACCAACAGTCTGGGCAGAAATTCTTATAGCCACTTAATGCAACATTTCCAACGTCTACACCATTTACGTAAAGCGTCAATATCGACCCATTCGACGCCAATGTCAACATTATCCATTCGTCTTTTTTGACATAGTCAGCTCCAAAGTCAGGAGACAAGACACCGTTCTCAACCAAGGTCAAACCGCGCTCTGAAAATTGAACTTTGCACTTGTCTTGCGGCGCAATTTCCCCTTCAAAATCTTTTCCATCAAGCCTACGAATATAATCATTCACGCGCAAGATCTCGAACAAATCAAATCTCTGCAATGTGACACTCTTAAAATTTACCCACATATTCACGCTTACATAGCCTGATTTGTATATTTGATCCCCTTCCACAAGAAAATCCCAATTCTTCCGCATTTCTTTTAAGCTTCCCACAAAATCATAGTACCTATATGGTGGTGTATCCCACCAAGACCAATAGATATCATCATAGGGATATCCTCTTGGCATAGAGTCAGAGCCGACGCGTAAAATCTGATTGTATGCAATGCTTCCCTTCATTGCATTTTGGCATAAGCCAAAGCGATCACTCGTGTATTGCATTCCTTCATCCCTGAAGATATGGCCCTCTGAAGATTTATCCCTACTCCACACACGAAAACCATCAAACGCAAATGAATTGTAGAGCGTTTCGTAACATGCCTCCAACGGCCGGGAGACCGACGGCATCTCCTGCGGCATATTCACCATCTCAGTAGCATTTAACGGACGAGTCCAATAATAGTACGCACCCGTTGGAACACTTCCCCACTTCAAGTTATCCTCCGACGGCTTTGTCGTGTGCCCATAAGCGGTAATTTCAAGAACAGAATCAGATGTATAAAGCAAGCGATAGGCACCGGCATCATGAACGCCTCCGTAAATCAGCGTCGCGGTTTCCGAAGACACAAAAAAGAGATCGTACTTGACATTGACTTCGACCGGAAATTTCAAGTCGACAATTTCTCCGTTTGACGCGTCGAAAACAAGTCGATTCTCGGTCGTCACATAGAGCGAGGCACTGCCGCCGTTCAAGTCGAACAGACGATGCAGCGAATTCATGTGTTCAGGATCGTTCAGGACGAACCACACACCTTCAGTCTCTCCTTTAACTTCCGGATCACGAATGGACACATCATCGTATGCGCATCCAACGTTTTGATTTGCTCCGCGCCACAATGTAAGCCCGCGCATAATGTCAACTTCCGGATAAGGGATATGCGCCGCAATTTCCACCGTTCCCGTACGAACTGCAAGGCCGCTGTTGAGCGAGGTCTGCAATCGAAGCGTTTGCTCACCAGACAAGTTCATTTCCGTTGCCCCGCTAGGTGGGAATGTAATCCACGGGTCCTGGCTGGTCGCCGTCCACTCAAGATCCTCATTTGCATCAACATCGATTTGCTTTGTTTCCCCGTTGTACGGGAATACACTCGTTGGAGGGGCTGTCGATATCTGATAATCCGTTGTTCCCTTTTGGATAATCGTCAATACGTTATCCCCTACCTGAACTTCGCAACGGCGGGACAGCACACTGAGATTTTGCGCCACAGCCAACCCTAACGGGCTACTTCCACGGCCTGAAGTAATGTTTGGCTTCACCCAATCAGCACCACTGACAACCGTCCATGAAACATTACTATTTGCGATGACTTCAACGGTCTTCTCCGTTCCTGCGCAGGCGAGCGTCAATTCAGACGGCGAAAGACTGACTTGTCTTTCATCTTCCCCGCCACCCGAACCTCCTGCCGACTCCTGAACAACGGTAAATGTCCGTCCCGCAATTGTCAGTGTGGCGATTCGCTCGGTCGGCTCTTCATTAGACGCCACACGATAGAAAACAGATCCATGCCCTTCGGCATCAGCAGTTCCTGACTCGGGCGTAACAGTCACCCATTCCTGATCCGACTTCGCCGTCCATGCAATCAAAGTCCCATCCACCGCCGTTTCAACATCAAACTCAACGGATGCCGCATTCGCCATCTCAATCGCCGGAACTGTCACGCGATCCAAATCCAACGTTGCGTTGTATCCTTTTTGAATTACTGTATAGGACAGGCCATTTACAGCAATCACCCCTCTTCGAACGTCCGTGGAATAATTATGACTAATTCGGTAGAACGGTACTGTCGTTTCCGTTCCCGACGTACGCATCAAAGTAATCCAGTCGGCGTCTGTCGATGCCGTCCACAATCCCTCCCCTTTCAGCGCCACCTGAAGAATGCGCTTCGTGTCATCCTTCGCGAGCTCGACGCTTTCGCTGCTCAGTTCAATGTCTGCACGCGCAAACACAGCCATGACAGCGGCACCTGCAAATACCACTAACCTTGAAACGAACATTGTACCGACATCAGAATCATATGTCATTTTCAATCTCCGTTTGGAGGTTGCAATCATAAATAATTATCACTTCTTTCCACCTTTCGACTTGGGGGCGAAGACGAGGCGGATGAAGGCCTTGGTCTTTTCATTGCCGCCGTAGAGTTGGAAAAAGCCCTTGTCGCAAAGAAAGACCGGGAAATTGCTGCCGTCTCCAAGCGGCATAAGCGGCTCAACCGAAGTCTTCGGCCAGTCGATGCGCGTAATACGCATGCCGGACGCGTCCCAGCGGTAAGCCGTCGGGCTCATTTCGTTCTTGGCAAAGCCCAGGCGATCGGCAAGCCACACATAACCGCCTTTCATCCGCAACCCCCGCAAACCCCACTGATTCGACCGCGCGGACGAAACACCCGCATCCACCGTCTGCCGGATCGCCTCCGCATCACTCCCAGGCTGCAACAGCGCGAAAACAGTCCCCTTCTCCGCTCCGCCCGCCTTGAGCGCGTACTCGTACTCCGCATATGTCGGCAGACGGACAACACAACCGGACGGGATCTTCGACGCGACTTTCGCCCGGAACTTTTCCAGAAACTTCTCCGCCTCCGCAAAGGTGACCGCCTTCGGATTGTCGCTCTCTGACTTCTCGCCCATCAGCTCCGCCCACTGGCGCTCGGAAACCAGCGTCTCGGACATCCAGAACGACTTGGTGAACTTTACCTCGCTCGGACGAAAAACATTTTCAATCTGCGGCACCGCCTTGAGATCAGCTTCCGGCCAGCCCATCGTGAACGACCCACCGGCGCAAGCAAGGAAATTCATCACCACGCCAGGCCCCAGCAGACATTCGCGCACCGACGACGAACTTAACGTCTGCACGAACTCTGCAGCATCCAATGCCTCATTTTCCGCATCTTTCGCCGCCCCCGCCGGCCTCTCCCCAATCTTGGCGATACGCCGCTCAGCCTGCACCTTCGCCAACCCCGTGATCTTACCATCGGCAATGCCCGATCGATAAAGTTCAGCCGCATGCTGCCGCATCGCGAGGCCAACCGTCTTATTCCTCGTATTGCCGTAATTCCACCAGAAATCGGCCACCTCGCCAATCTTGGCGATGCCACCGACCGCCTGCTCCGAACGCGCGGCGTTCGCAGCGTCCGGATGATCTCCTTGCGCAAATTCCGTCAAGGCGACCGGCCAATTGCCCAAAACCGCCATGTATTCCGCGAGTTTTGTGTGCAACGACCGATCCGCAGGATGCTTGGCTATCTCCTGGCGCATCTTTTCAGCCAGAGCTTCGCTCTTCTCCTTGGCACGATAATCGGCAACGATTTTGCGCAGACGATCTGCGCGCACATCGGTCTTGGGCGCGTCCGCGACGATCGGCCTGACCATCTTCACGATCTCTCGGACGGAGATATCCGGCACCGACTCCTTCAACGCCTCAATCGTCGCCTCAATCTGGTCATAGGCATTGTCGCGCGCAAAATACGAAATCGCCCGCGTCAACAACAGATATTTCGCCGCCTCCGTGTCGGCTTCCTTGGCAAGGGCCACGGCAGCTTCGGCAACCCCGCTCGCCTTCAACTCGCCGTTTTTCATCCGAGCCACCTCGCCCCTCATCAAGCTGTCGACTAACGGAGACACCTTACTAATTTCCGACTCCGTAGGCACGGCGAAAGCCGGTAGCAAACCGGCCGCGATAACGCTCATGGAAATTACGATACGCCCAATTTTTGCCTTCATTTTACTCCTTTTTATAACGAGACATCCCCGCACCGCGTTTCCGCCGAGGCGACTGGTATGCCCGAATGGAGAACACAGTGCGGGGACGAAAGGCATGAGGGCACATAACGCCCTCTGCGTCCGTCTCCGCGTCTGCGCTTTCTCCAATCAGATGATTACCAGTCTTCCGGCGGATCAGCTGCAAACGTTTTTAACTGCTTGAAAGTATAGCATATTAGCTCAATCGGGACAAGTCCCTTTTAGAACCCTACGCCACACGTTCCGTTCCCCCTCGGGATACCAGTCGCATAAGTATGATACGGAGCAAAAGGGAATAGGTGACAGTGGAGGCGCGGGGGTGGTCCCGACTGCTCGCCCGATCCGCAGACAGTGGAGGCGCGGGGGTGGTCCCGACTGCTCGCCCGATCCGCAGACAGTGGAGGCGCGGGGGTGGTCCCGACTGCTCGCCCGATCCGCAGATGACGGGCCCCGCGACATGATTTCGACGCGCGTGCTGGGGCACGCGCCTGTACGACGGCGGTCGAAATCACGTCGCACCCGTCATCGTGCTCTCGTGCGCCAGTCGGCTCCCACCCCACGC
>JAZQPI010000003.1:0-11603 GCA_045628545.1 Kiritimatiellia bacterium | reverse complement strand
TGTCGATGGGAAACATCTGAAGGTCGACTGCGGCTTCGGACTCGACCATTCGAAAATGCTCAGATGCACTTTTGCTCAGATGCTCAGATGCCGAGGTCGGTCAAAACCGCGCCAGCGGTATTGACTGACCGAGTACATTTTTTTGCGCGGGCGCGGCGTTCCGCCCGTCAACGACCTCGCCGTCCGCCGTGACGTCCTTGGCCTCCGTGGCCACCGAAGCCAGAACTGGCGGTCGCCTCGTAGATTGCCGATATGGTCTCGACGACGGCCTCAGCGTCCGAACCGGAAAAGCCAAGTTCAGCCGCGGTCTGCCGAAGGAGTATCTCGCGCTCCTGCTCCTTGAGCGCATTCATCTCCCGCTCGCTCGCCATCAACTCCTCAAAGCCCTTGCGCCGCTCCTCGGCCGTCGCGTTCATAACCGCCTCCGGCGTTATTCGGGCCTCGCGCTCCTGACGCTGCGCGATGAGTTCCATCAGCCGCCGATGCGTTTCACGCGCCTCCGGGTCCATTGTGGCCGTGTCGACGGACGAAAGGAAGTCAATCTGGCTCTGCGCCCGTTCCTGACGTCGCCGCACGAAGTCCTTGCGACGCTCCTCCATCCGCGCAAAATCCTCTGGATGCTCTCGACGGAAGCGTTCGAAATTCTCCCGCAGCTTCTCTCCGTTCGGCAGCTGTCCGCCGGACGGACGCTCGGCAGAAGGTTCGGCCGCCGTCCGTTCGGCCGTGGCAGCACTGTCCGCAAGCTGGCGTTCGAGTTCCTGCACACGGGCACGCAGAGCATGCTCCACCGCCGCGTCATCACTGGCGATCGCCGTCCTCGACGACGGTCGGCTCCTGTCCTTCGGCCGAACCGCCGCGGCCGCCGAATTCAGCCGCTGTTCAAGGTCACGCACCCGGCGTTCCCATTGCGACTCACGGAGAATTAATGCCGATGCACCCAGTACGACCAGGGCTGACGACACACCAAGCGCAACGCACACATCGCGTTTCAGAATCATTTCGAGCCTCCTTTCAAAAAATCTGCCACATGCTCGCCGCAGAGGACGCGCGTCTCCAGTCCCGCGGCGGAATTCGCCTTCAAGTCGGCGTCGTAGTCCAGCGCGCCCGCCGGCGTCACCATCATGACCGTCGAGCCGCCGAACTTGAAATAGCCCTTCTCGTCCCCCTTGGCGTGCCGCTCCCCTTCGTACGTCTGCACGATCGTCCCCACGCCGAAAGCTCCGACGTCAACCAGCCAGAGCGGACCGAACGCCGTCTCGGCCCGCACGATCTGCCGCTCGTTGTCCGCATAGACGTCGGGATAGCGCAAAAGCGCGATCGGATTCACCGAATGGTACTTGCCCGCCACCACCCGCACCGGGCCGACCGTCCGGCAGTCGCAGGGAAAATGGAACCGGTGGTAGTCCACCGGGGCAAGCCGCACCACGGCGACGTCGTAACGGCCCGCGGCGACTTCCGCCGCGTCGGGACCGAACACCGCGCGCAGATTCCGCCGCGCCCCTTTCAGCGGAAACGGCCGGTCGGCGTCCGCTCCGAGATAGAGCATCAGCCGTCCGTCCGCCGGACTGACCACGCCCTCGCCGAGCGGCCGACTGCCGGGCTTGAGCCGACGGGTGAAGAACGCGTTGAAGGACTCGTAGTCCTCCAGCGGCTTCTCGGCCTCCTCGGCGCGGCAGCCGGGAATCGCCGCCAGCTTGCGGACGTCCGCGCGCGACCGCGGCGAATCGTAGCGCCGCCCCAGGACCGCCGACACCGCCTTCGAACCGAACAAAACCGGCCAGAGCGTCCGCCCCAGCAGCGTCTCGTACGCGAAGCGCAGCGCCTTGTCGCCCATCACCGACTCCACCACGCGCTCGCCGGTCCGCCGGTCAACGTATTCAATCGGCTTCATCTCCCCTCCCTTTCTCGTCCGCGGCGGAAACGCCCGCCGCCGCCAGCAGCTCGCGGATTTCCGCCAGCGTGCGCACCGTGTTGAGCCGGGCGCGCAACGCAGCCGCGCCCGGACGCCCCCCGAAATAGCGGAAGAGATGCGTGTGCATCTTGACGGACGCGTAGGCGTCCTCGCCCGGCACATGGTCGTTCGGAAAACGCTCGGCCAGCTGGCGGCGAAACGCCAGCAGCCAGGCGAGATGCCGCGCGCAGTCCTCGATCCGAACCGTGGGGACAGACCCCGCCTTCAGCGCGGCGAAAATCCCCGGGCGCGTCAGCGCGGCGCGTCCCACCATGATCGCGTCGACGCCGGTCTTCGCCATCGCCGCCGCCGTCGCGACGTCCGTCACGCTGCCGTTGCCGACGACTGGAATCCGCGCCCGCGCGACGACTTCCGCCAGCGTGTCGAGACGGACCTCTCCGCCGTGCATTTGCGACGTGTAGCGCGCGTGGACGACCAGCCCCTTCGCTCCGGCCTGTTCCGCCGCGTCCAGCAGCTCGAAAACCGTCTGCACGCCCGGACGGGGCCCGAGCCGCGTCTTGAGCGTGACCGGCAGGTCGGTGTTCTCGGTCATCGCCTTCAACAGCCGGTAAGTCTTCGCCGGGGACTTGACCAGTTCGGCCCCCGCGCCGCATTTCGTCACCTTCGTCATCGGACAGCCGGCGTTGAGATTGATTTCGACGAACCGAGGCGCCCCGGTTTCGCCGCGGCACTCCGTGACGACGCGCGTCGCGTATGCGAGGTCGGACTCGTCGGCGCCGAAAAGCTGGCAGGCCACCGGTCCCTCTCCAGGCAGCGTCTCCATCAGCTGCCGCGTCGGCGACGAACCGTGCGCCAGCCCCGCCGCCGAGACCATCTCCGTGTAGGTCAGGTCCGCCCCGCCTTCCCGGCAGAGGAGCCGGAACGGCGCATCGGTGAAGCCGGCAAGTGGCGCGAGGTAGTACTTCATTGGAGGTACGGATCGGATTTGTCCGAATTCGTGTCGGTCACCGCGAACGAGACGTAACTGGGCGCACCCCAGCCCGTGCCGGCATTGCGTCCGAACACCGCCACGTCCACCCGGTTGGAAATCGTCAGGCGCGTCCGGTCAAGGGTCAGACGGCACAGATCCGGCCGCAGCCGCTCCAGCCGCGCCGCGCCGAGATCGTCGTGTACGACCGAAAAGGCGAACTCCTCCGCCTGCCGCGCCTGCAGGACGAAGACCCGGTTGGTGTCGGCCGCGCGCAAGACGAAAGCGCTGGCGAAGGCGGTAGAATAGGTCGGTTCCGGGAACCGGGGACGGTCCGTCGGCGCGACAGCCGCCACCGACACCGGCACGAGCGGGGGCACGGCCGACGGGGTAAGCGCGGCGGCGGAGGACTTCAGCCGCGCGAGGTCGAGTCCGCCCGGCGGCAGCGCCGCCGGATGGGCTTTCGGCCCGAGGTAGTCCGTCTCGTCCGCGACCCCGGCGAGCGACTTGCGGATCAGCGTCATCACCGTCGGCGCCAGCAGACCGCGCCGCACCACTTCGGCCTTCGTCTCCGGCGGCAGCGACCGGCTCGCTTCGAGCGCGCCCTTGAGATACGGCAGGTCCGACCAGCTGCGGCCGGCGGTGACGAGCCAATACGGCGCGATGGACGGAAAGACGTCGCCGTTGCGGCCGATCGGCGGACAGTCAGTGTTCGCGGGGAACACCCACACCTGGTTCGACAGGTAGAACCGCACGTACGCCTTGAGATGCCTCGAGTCCGTCGTCATCATCGTCCGCGGCAGCGAGCGCATGGACTTGCCGGAGCCGAAAGCCCTGGAGGCGTTGCCGAAAACGGGCAGCGGATACAGCATGTTCGGCAGATCGAGGTCCAGTCCGCGCCGCAAGCCCTCCTTGTCCAATCCGACGACCGTCAGTCCCGGAAAGGCGGCCGGAGACACGGCGGAATGTCCGCGGTCGCGATTGACGTAAAGATCGCCGCAGTTGCCGCCGGTACCGATGTCCGTCAGCCGCAGGTTGGCCCGGAAGCACCCCGTCTCGAGGTCCCAGACGACGTTCCGCGCCGACAGCGCGATCCGCCCGCCGGCGGCGCCTTCAGCGGGGACGCTCGCGAACGGACTGTCCGGATCGAGCTGAGGCGCGGTCGAACGGGCGGCTTCCAGCAGCTCCTGGAACCGGTCGGACGCGGACAGCGAGGCAAAATCGGGGTCGGTGGCGATCGCCTCCACATGGGGGAAGCCGAACTTGATCGCCGCCGCGAGTTCTTCGAGGGCCGCGTCGGCCTGCCCGCCCTTCGCCAGGGCGCAGGCCAGATTGTAGCGCCAGGTCGGTTCTTCGGGAAGGAATTTGACGCCCTGCCGGCAGACCTCGGCCATGCGGGCGGAGTCACCGGCTTTGACGGACTCCACAAGCTGCCGGCGGAGGTAGTCGTGCCGGATCTGGCGAAACGGCATATCCCAGACGGAGATGGCCGCCAGCAGCAGGCTGCAGAGGGCGGCGCTCATCATTTGCCCAGACGCATCCAGCCCGGCAAATGGACCATGTGCGCCTCTCGGCTCTGGTTTGTCATCCGTTCGCCCGCGGCGGTGATGGTCGGAGACTCCAGTTTCTCCAGCCGCGCCAAAAGCGTCTGCTGACTCACGGCCTGGCTCTGGCGAAGCGCCTCGCTCTGCTCGCGTTCCGCCAGCAGCTCCTGCTCGCGCCGCTGGAGCAGCGCCCGCAATTCCTCGTTCTCGTTGCGCAGCTGGGTCACGTCCCCCAGCCGGGCTTCCGCGCGACGCGCGACGGCCTGGCTCTCGGTAAGGCGCTCCTCCAGGTCGCGCACCTTCAGTCCGTAGTCCTGCGTCTTCTTCTCGTCCTGCCGGCGGAGCTCCTCGACCTCTCTCCGCAGCTGGGCGGTACGCGGATCCTCCGGCCGCTCGTAGAGGGCCTTGCGGGTCATGTCCTCGATGTTTACGCCGGCGCGCCGGATGAGCTCATGGCGGCGCTCGGTCAGACGGTCGGTCCGTTCCTTGTGGCGCTGCATGAAATCCTCGGCCTCGCGGCGTTCGAGATCCATCATCTTCTGCAGCTCGTCGGACTCCTTCGTCATGATCGAGTAGATCGCCGCCTGAATGTCGGCCACTTCGCTCGCCGCCTGGGGAAGTCGACGCAATTCGTCCTCCAGGGCCGCGACCTGCTCCTTCAGCTTGAACTCGCGATCGACGGCGTCCTTCATCACCGCCTCCAGCTTCTCCTGAAGGGCCCGTTCGCGCGCCTTGCCGGCATCGACGGCCTGGCTGAGCCGAACGTTCTCCGTCCGCAGCGCCTCGGTCGCCTGACGGGCGGCGGAAATCTCCTCGTCCTTCGCGCACACCGCCTCCGCAAGGGCCGTCTTCGCACTTGCCGCCTCCGCGATCGCGACTTCCCGCGCCCGAACGGCTTCCGCCAACGCCGCCTGTGCACGCGCAGCTTCCGCCAAGGCCTCCTCGCGCTCCCGAACCGCCGTAAAATCCTCGGCTGGGGCAGGGGTAGGGGTAGGTGAAGGTGTAGGTGTAGGGGTAGGGGTAGGTGTAGGGGTAAGGGTAGGGGTAGGCGAAGGTGTAGGTGTAGGGGTATGGGTGGGGGTGGGGGTAGGTTCGGGGGCGGGTTCGGTGAAAGGCGGACGGACTTCGACGACTTTCGAAGCCGACGGCAGACGGCCTGACGCGAGCAGCGCTTCGACGGCGACGCGGTTAAAGGGTCCGCGCGGATTGCCGTCGCCGATGTCGATTGAAAAGCGCATGTCCAGGAACGGAACGTCCTCGACCTTCTGCCAGAACAGGTTGTCGTCCGACACCTCCTGCCCCGGCTGGACGCGTCCGAGCTGCGCCCACGTGATCAGCGTCTCGCGCGTTTCGGGGCCGAACGTTTCGTCCGGCGTCCGCAAATACCATTTCGCCTCGTTCATCGCGCCTCCTCAAGATTCTTGATGAAAACACCGTATTGCGAGCCCGCGAAAGTCAGTTCCCGCCGCGCCGCGCCCTCCAGCATCGACAGCTGCCGATGCGAAAAGCCCTCGAACAGCCGGCGACGAGGTTCAGGCCACAGCCCCAGCCAGCGCAGAAAGGCGCGAAGCCCGCCGCCGCGGAAGGAACCGGTATCGCGCGTCACCAGCGCACCGCCGGTGAAAAGGCGCGTCGCCAGCAGACCGGCGGCCGCGCCGTCGTACCGGCCGGGACGAGACGGCCGTGCAGACGGACGGAGCACGGCTCCCGACCCCGCCTGCAGCAGCCACCTCATCTCCAGGTTGTCCATCCGTCGACCGGCGCTCCTCAGAACTTGACGGGCTGGACGTGCCAGATGTCCTTGGCGTACTCCATGACCGCGCGGTCGGACGAGAACCGGCCGGACCGGGCGATGTTGACGAGCGACATCCGGTTCCACTTCTTCTGGTCCCGGTACGTCTTGTCCACGAGATCCTGCGCACGGCAGTAGTCCTCGAGGTCCGCCAGCAGCATGTAGTAGTCGTTGTAGTCCAGCAGGTTGCGCAGGATCGGGTCGAACAGCCCCGGCTCCAGGAGCGAGAACACGTTCTGCTTGATCATGTCCAGCGCCAGCTTGATCTCGGGGTTCTGGCTGTAGTAGTCGCGCGAGCAGTAGCTCGGACGGAGCTTGGCGACGTCGTCCGTGCGCAGGCCGAAGAGGAACATGTTGGCGTCGCCGACCTCCTGGTTGATCTCGACGTTGGCGCCGTCATAGGTGCCGAGCGTCAGCGCGCCGTTCATCATGAACTTCATGTTGCCGGTACCCGACGCCTCCATGCCCGCCAGCGAGATCTGCTCCGAGACTTCCGACGCCGGCATGATCTTCTCCGCCAGCGAGACGCGGTAGTCCGGCAGGAACGCCACCGAGATCTTGCCGCGCGTCTTCGGATTCGCGTTGACGACGCCAGCGATGCCGTGGATGAGGCGGATGATGAGCTTCGCCATGTAGTAGCCCGGAGCCGCCTTGGCCGCGAAGATGAACTGCCGCGGCACGGGGTCGAACTTGCGGTCGTGCAGGATGCGGTTGTAGAGGATGATGATGTAGAGCGCCAGAAGCAGCTGACGCTTGTACTCGTGCAGACGCTTCACCTGGACGTCGAAGATCGCCTCGGGGTTCAGCTCGATGCCGAGGTTGTTCTTCGTCCACGCGGCGAGCAGCCCCTTGTTGGAGCGCTTGATCTTCGCGAGCGCGGCGGCGAAGGACGAGTCGTCCGCGAACTTCTCGAGCTTCTTGAGGTCGTCGAGATGGGTGATCCAGCTCTCGCCGATCGACTCGGTGATGAGCTGCGACAGCGCCGGGTTCGCCTTCAGGAGCCACCGGCGCGGCGTGATGCCGTTGGTGACGTTGTGGAACTTCTCCGGCCACAGTTCGTAGAAGTCCTTGAAGAGGTTGTCCTTGAGGATCTGCGTGTGCAGTTCGGCGACGCCGTTGACGGAGGACGTGCCGACGAGGCAGAGGTTCGCCATGCGCACATAGCGTTCGCCGCCCTCGTCGATCAGCGACATGCGCTGGAGCTTGCCGATGTCGCCCGGATAGAGCGAGGAGATCTGCTGCAGGAAGCGTCCGTTGATCTCGTAGATGATCTGGAGGTGCCGCGGCAGCAGCCGCTGCATCATCGGGACCGGCCATTTCTCCAGCGCCTCCTGGAGGATCGTGTGGTTGGTGTAGCCCGTCGAACGGCGGGTGAGGTCCCACGCCTTGTCCCAGTCGAGGCCCTCGAGGTCGATGAAGATGCGCATCAGCTCAGGGATGACGAGCGTCGGATGCGTGTCGTTCAGGTGCACGAACACCTTGTCCGGAAACGCGTCCCAGCCCTTGTTCGTCGCCTGGTAGCGGCGGATGATGTCCTTCAGCGAGCAGCTGACGAAGAAGTACTGCTGGCGGAGGCGCAGCTCCTTGCCCTGCGTCGTGTTGTCGTTCGGATAGAGGACCTTGGTGAGGTTCTCGGCCAGCACCTTCGTCTCGACCGCCTCGACGTACGAGCCCTTGTTGAAGTCCGCGAGGTCGAAGTCGTCGACGGCCTTGGCGGACCAAAGGCGGAGCGAGTTGACGGCGTGGTTGTAGCCGACGATCGGCAGGTCGTAAGGCAGGCCCTCGACCGTCTCGCCCGGCACCCAGCGCCACTTCTGGCGCCCGTTCTCGGTGACGTACTCGACGTTGCCGCCGAAATGGACGTGCTGCATGTACTCGGGACGCGCCATCTCCCACGGATAGCCGTTCTTGAGCCAGTGGTCCGGCTCCTCGACCTGGCAGCCGTTGACGATGCGCTGGCGGAAGATGCCGTAGTCGTAGCGGATGCCGTAGCCCATGCCGGCGAGGTCCAGCGTCGACATCGAGTCGAGGTAGCACGCGGCGAGCCGTCCGAGGCCGCCGTTGCCGAGGCCAGCGTCGGACTCGTAGTCGCGCAGGTCGTTCCAGTCGATGCCGTAGTCCTTCAGCGCGTCGCGGCAGAGCCGGTCGGCCTTGAGGTTGATGACGTTGTTGCCGAGCAGGCGGCCGATCAGGAACTCGAGCGACATGTAGTAGACGCGCTTCGTGTTCTGGCGGGCGTACTCGTCCTGCGTGTCGATCCAGCGCTCGACGATGCGGTCGCGCACGGCGTTCGCGAAGGCGGTGTACTCGTCACGCCGGGTCCGCTTTTCGTCCCCCTTCGCGAGCGAATAGCGCAAATGCCACGCGAAGTCCTCCTTGAGGCCCTCGACGGACATCTCGACACGACGGTCCTTTTTCTTTTTCTGCACGTTCTTTTCCATAGTCATGTTCCCTTTTTTAAAAATTCTAAAACCCGCGAAGCCGGCATCACTTCCCGAAAATCCCCTTGATCGCGTCAACCGCCTTCGACGCGCCTTCGCCGACGGCATTGCCGACCGCAGCCGCGCCATCGCCGACCGCACCTGCCGCAGCCGACGCGCCCGCTCCGACCGCACCTGCCGCCGCCGACGCGCCGCTTCCAATCGCGCCGGCCGCAGCCGACGCGCCGCTTCCGGCCGCGTTAACCGCAGCCGACGCGCCGCTTCCGACCGCGTTAACCGCCGCCGACGCGCCGTCGCCGATCAGTCCGCCGAGGGCGGCCGCGCCGCCGCCGACCTTCATGGCGGCCTTGAGGATCTCCTGCCAGATCGCGTCCAGGAGTTCGCCCGTCGTCATGCCCTCGGACTTCTTGCCGAGGTCGCGGAGTTCGATCGTCACCGGGATGGGCAGCGTGATCATGTCCAGTTCGAGGACGACGCCGTCGATCTTCAAGTGGTCGATGACGACCTTCTTCGCCGCGGCCTCCTGCGCAAGCTCCTCCTCTTCCTTCCGAAGTTCCTCGGCCTCGCGCTCCTCGTCCGTCATCTTCTCCAGCCGCGCCTTTTCCGCCGCGGCGTCGGCCTTGGCCTTCTCGTCCGCCGCCGCCTGGTCCTGCGCGGACTTCTCCTTGGCGGCCTGAGCCTTCCGCTCGTACTTCTCCTTGCCGCCGGCGAGGTTGTACTGGATCTGCTTGAAGTTGTTCTCGTTCTCCTCTCCGCCGCTGATGTACGAGGCGTAGAGGTTCTCGACCGTGATGTCCTCGACGTGGATGTACTTGTCGCCGAGCGTGGTCATCGCCACGTCGACGACGACGTTCGAGAGCGACACCGCGATCGGGACGTTGAAGCCCTCCGGGTTGCCCAGCCACATGTCCCCGAGCTCGAAGCGGCCCGTGTAGGGGTTGAGCGAGAGGTGGCCGAGGTTGAAGCTCGTCTTCGTGAACTGCGGCACGAGCGCGTTGGCCGACGGTTTGACGACCGGGCCGAGCCACAGCGGCAGGGTGGCCACCAGCAGCACCACCAGCGCGACAACGCCTCCGACGATCCAGAGCAGGACCTTGAGCAGTTTTCCGATTTTCAGTTTCATTTCATTTCCTCCACGGTAATTTTCGTCCGATGACCGGACCCGACTGTTTCGACCTCCAGGACGTTCGCCATCCAGCGGTCGCCAAATTTCTTGATGCGCGTTCCCCACAGCCGCCGCACGGCCTCGCCGTCGCGCAGCTCTTCGGCCTGCATCAGCGCGCCGGTCTTGCGGTCGACCCACACGCGCACGACGCGGCCACCCTTCTTCAGCAGCAGCACGACGCAGACCTGGCCGTGAACGGACTCGGCCTCGCGCTCGGCGTCAAAGGCGAAATCGTCCCACCACAGGTAGTCGAGCGTCAGGTCGCTCCAGGTGACGTCAGTCCCCAGAATCGGCGAGGAGGCCGCCTCCGGCGGCTCGAACGGACGGCCGTCGATCTCGAGCCGCGAAACGGAGTTCGTGCGCGAAAGCACGTACCCGTGCTCGGCCTTGACGATGCCGCGGCGGTTGCGGAGGATGACCCGGCCCTCGAGAGTGACGTCCGCAGGAATCATCTCGCGGCAGCTCCGCACGAGCTCGGCCGGCGTCGCGTTCGTCGCGATGAGGAAGCTGGCGAGCAGCGCGATCATTCGTCACCCTCCGTCAACTCTTCGTCCGTCTCCCCCTGCGATTCATCCGGCTCATCCGGTTTTTCGTCTGCGGTAAGGGCCTCCTCCAAAGCCCTGTCCGCCGGACCGCCGAGCTCGCGCCCAGCCCGATAGGAGTCAAAAGCCGCCTCAAGGCCGCCCTCGCGCTTCAACAGGAGGCTGGCCAGGTTGTAGTACGAAACGTAGTCTCTAGGCGAAAGGCGGATGGCGCGGCGAAGTTCGAGTTCGGCGGTCTCCGAATCGCCTTCCGCCGTATGGCAAGCCGCACTGAGGTTAAGTGCGGACAAATCGTTCGGATCGGCTGCGAGCAACAGGTCGATATGCCGCCTCGCCCGCTCCGGACGGCCGCGTGAAACCAGCTCTCCCGCCACGATCAGCCGCGATTCGCGATCATCCGGATCCTCCTTCAAAAGTGCGAGCGCACGCTCGTACCGCAGTCGCCGCCCCTTCGCCTTAGCCGCCGCCTTGCGCGTCTTCTTCGCGCGTTCGCGCTCCACCTCCATAAAGGAATCAAGCTGGCTCTCGGCCTTGGGCACGAGGGACGGCTCCCCTTCGGCGCCCGCCGGCTTCCCGGCATTCGCGGCGGCCTTGCGCATCGCCTCGCGACGGGCCGCGAAGCGGACCTCCAGCTCGGTCGTGTCGGAAACCGCAACCGCCTTAGCGTTGGCCTTCGCCTCGGCGAGGAGCATCGAGTCGATCGCCGTGATCACGTAGGCGCGCTTGTTGCGCAGGGAGGAGAACTCCGGCGTCGCGGCGCGTTCGGCGTTCTCCATTTCGACGCGGTCCAGCTCCTCCAGCGCCTCGCGGTATTTCGCCACCGCCTCGTCGATCTTCCTTTCCGTCGCCAGGTCGTACGCCTCGTCAATGAGCAGGGACGCCTTCTCCATCAGCTCCGAAAGCCGCGGCGCGCGATCGTCGTCGTCATCGTCGCCGAACGGCCAGTACCACGACGCGACGGCCGATGTCGCCATGGCCGCAACAACTGCAAATAGAGCTAATTTCTTCATTGGCAATATTATACCAAAAAAACCGCCCGCACCTCAATTCCCCAGGATGCCCTAGGTACTCGGTCGGTCAGTCAATACCGCTGGCGCGGTTTTGACCGACCTCGGCATCTGAGCATCTGAGCAAAAGTGCATCTGAGCATTTTCGAATGGTCGAGTCCGAAGCCGCAGTCGACCTTCAGATGTTTCCCATCGACAGAAAGGCACATGCGGCTTCTCCCCGCTCTTTCCTA
>JAZQPI010000002.1:0-22441 GCA_045628545.1 Kiritimatiellia bacterium | reverse complement strand
CTTGATACGCAGCTCATGATCGCGGAGATGCAAGGCTACGCACCGTATGCGCACGAGATGAAGTCTCGAATCATAGGACTCATGGCAGCCATTCGCAAATTTGCGACAACACTTCGGAAATAAAGGCATAGCCCAGTCGGGGTCGGGGCGGGGCGCCGCCGCGTTAGGAAAGAGCGGGGAGAAGCCGCATGTGCCTTTCTGTCGATGGGAAACATCTGAAGGTCGACTGCGGCTTCGGACTCGACCATTCGAAAATGCTTAGATGCACTTTTGCTCAGATGCTCAGATGCCGAGGTCGGTCAAAACCGCGCCAGCGGTATTGACTGACCGAGTACCCGGCGACCAAAATCGCCATTGACAGCCGGCGGTGAATTTTGATATACTTTTACCTGTTTTCAAATGGGGATATAGCTCAGTTGGTAGAGCGTCTCAATGGCATTGAGAAGGTCAGGGGTTCGACTCCCCTTATCTCCACCAGTTCAAAAGGCCGCTGAAAGCGGTCTTTTCGCTTTTATACACTGTATAACTGCAAAACTGCGTTGCACTGTTTAACTTGCCAACTGGCGCTGTCGAACAACGCGCAACAACGCAGCCGATATACATGCAGTGCATAACGATTTTTTATGGGGAGCTCACATCCTCTTTATTTTAGGACCACATAATGGTATAATGTTTGACATGTTGAGAATCACGACGGATGATCCCTCGTTTGAGGGCTTGCGCAAGGACGGTTATGTCTATGTGGACAAAGCCGGCCTCTTGTGGCATCCGGTCGCGCTCGTCGGGGTGAACTTCCGCACGGCGAAGCGCAACATCGACGAGCTGGCGGTTGAAAGGTTGAAAGGAGTTTTGGAATGAAATCCGAGGACCGTTCCATTGTTTCGCGCTTCGCGCAAATTGTCGCGGAGCATCCCGAACGGACCGCCGTCGTGGACGGAGCGGGATCGATTACCTACCGCGAGCTGGACGCCGCGTCCAATGCGCTCGCGGCGAAGATCCTGCCGCGCCGGAGCGCGGGCGACACCTATGTGGTGACGATGCTGCCGCGCACGCGGCACTTCATCGTCGCCGTGCTTGCGTCGCTTAAGGCGGGGGCGGCGTACGTGCCGGTCTCGCCGGCGTATCCCGACGACCGCGCGAACGACATCCTCGACCAGACGAAGGCGGCGCTGCTCGTCACGACGGCTGAGATTTGGAAGGCGCGCAAGGACGCTCTGAAGATTGCGGCGGAGTCCGTTGTCCTCGTGGACGAGATGCCGGTCGAGGCCGTGGCGGCGATCGACGAGAGCGACCTGGACAAGGCGGCGATGGTGCTTTTCACTTCGGGGACGACCGGACGGCCGAAGGGCGTCGTGCATACGCTCCGCAGCCTGTCGGCGATAGCCGTCGCCATGGTCGGGCGCCGGGATCTCGCCGGGCGCCAGCGTCGCTACGCGCTCGTGAGCGATTTCAGCTTCATCGCCGCGACCCTGGTCATGTGCGACTGCCTGTGGACGGGCGGCGAACTGCATGTGATCGGCGAAGACCTGCGCATGAACCTCGGGGAACTGGCGGCGTATTTCAACGGCCGCGGCATCGACATTTCGCTGATCGTCACCTCGATGTGCGTGACGATGCTGAACAACTTCGACGTGTCCGGAATGGAGGAACTGCAGCTGGGCAGCGAGAAGCTGTCGGGCCTCGGGAAGGAGGCGGTCGGCTCGCTGCGCCTCATGCACCTCTACGGCATGACGGAAATGATGCCGATCTCCGAATTCCGGCTGGCCGGTGGCGAACAGCCGCCGCCGGTCGGACGCGTCATCGGGGACGGCGGCAGGCTGTATGTGCTGGACGAGGCGATGCAGAAGGTGCCGGCAGGAACGGTCGGAGACATCTACGCCGGTTCGCCGCGGATGGCGCGCGAATACCTCGGGCAGCCCGAACTGAGCGCCGAACGCTTCGTCGACGATCCGTTCGCGCCGGGCGAGCGGCTGTTGCGGACCGGTGACCGCGGCTATATCGACGAGCGTGGCGACCTCGTCCTTTGCGGCCGCTCCGACAACATGGTGAAGTTGCGCGGCCTTCGCATCGAGACGGGAGAGGTCGAACTGGCGGCCCAGGCGTTCGATGGCGTCGGGAACTGCGTCTGCGCGGTGAAGCCCGTCAACGGCATCGACCAGCTCTGCCTTTATTACGAGGGGCCTGCCGACGGCGAGTCGCTGCGGCGCGAACTCGTGGCGCGGCTCGCCGAGTACATGGTGCCGTCGCGGTTCATCCGGCTGGAGAAACTGCCGCGCAACGCGCGCGGCAAGATCGACCGGGCGGCCTTGCCCGATCCGGTCGTCGACTGCGTGGCCGAAATGGTCGAACCGGCGAGCGACAGCGAGCGAATGCTGCTCGATCTCGCGCGGCAGCAGCTCGGCACGGACAAGTTCGGCGTGACGGACGACCTCTTCGCGTTCGGCCTCACCTCGCTCGGAGCGATGAAACTCGTGGTCGAGGCCGAGAAGCTCAAGATCCGCATCAAGACGAGCGGCGTGATGGCGGGCAAGTCCGTGCGCGGGGCGCTGCAGCACGACCTGGACGTGGTCTGGTGGTACCGCGAGTACGATCCGAAGAAGGACGTCGTGCTTTTCGTCCACGGGCTCGCGCTCACCAAGAACATCGACCGCAAACTCCAGCTGTGGGCCGAGCGATTCAACGTGCTGGTGATCGAGCCGACGCTCGAGCACTACTACCGGCAGTTCGCGGGACTTAATCTCGCGGAGCTGATGGACCGCTATTTCGAGCTGGTGGCGGACAAGATGCCGGCGGGAGCGACGCTCAAGGCCTGCACGGGAGTGAGCTGGGGCGGCAAGATGGCGTACCTGCTGTCCGAGCGGTGGCGCCAAAGGACGGGGCAGCTGCCGACGGCGGTGATGGGCGACACGCTCCTGACCGTCGACCGGACCTTGGTGGACGCCGTGCTCGGCGGAACGCTCGCGGACTGGGAGAAGGCGCACAACCTCAAGTTCCCGGACGTGTTCGTCCAACGGCTGACGATGATGTTCAATGTCGAGCGCACGGGCGCGGAACTGCCGCGCTATCCGGGGCGGACGGTCCTTCTGCACGCGCTGAAGGCGCAGTTCCCCGGCGACAACGCGGCGCTTTGGAAAGACATCGCTCCGAACCTCGAGGTCGTGCCGGTGGAGGGCATTCACGAGGACATTGCGCTCGATACGGACAAGTCGCTGCCGATCTGGCGGCGGGTCGCGGAAGACATCGGGAGGACTGCATGAAACTGGCCGAAAGCGAAAAGTGCTCAGGCTGCGCGGCCTGCGCGGCGGCCTGCGCGAAAAAGGCGATCACGATGAAGCCGGACGCGGAGGGCTTCCTCCGTCCGTCCGTCGACGCGGCGAAGTGCGTCGAATGCGGGCTGTGCGCGAAGGCGTGTCCTTCGCTTGCGCAGGATCCGCCGCGGCAGCCGCTGGGTGTCTATGCCGCGCGGGCCAAGGACTTCGGCCTCAGAAAGGCGAGTTCCTCGGGCGGCGTCTTCACGCTGCTGGCCCGCGAGACGCTTGCCGCCGGAGGCGTCGTCTTCGGCGCGGTCTGGGACCGCGCGACGCAGGGCGTTCGGCATGTCGCGGCGGAAAGCGAAGAGGGGCTGGCGGCCATGCGCGGCTCCAAGTACGTGCAGTCGGACCTCGGCGACACGCTGACGGCGGCGCGCGCGGCGCTGAAGGCGGGCAGGCAGGTGCTCTTCTCCGGAACGCCGTGCCAGATCGCCGGTCTTCGCCGTTTCCTCGGGCGCGGCTACGACAACCTGCTCGCCGTCGACACCGTCTGCCATGCGATTCCGTCTCCGCTGGCGTGGCGCACTTACGCCGCCGACCGTCGCTCGGAAGTCGGCAGCGCCGGCGACGTGGAGAAGGCGGCGTTCCGCGTCAAGAACCCGAGCTGGTGGCTCACCTGGCAGGTGCTGGAGTTCTCGGACGGCAAGCGGTACGCGAAGTCGCTGGTCGAGGACCTCTTCCGCCGGGGTTTCCTGCTGGACCTCTTCAACCGTCCGTCCTGCCACGCCTGTTCGTGCCGCGAACTGCGCAGCGGATCCGACCTGACGCTGGCGGACTACTGGTGCGTCCATCAGAAGTTCCCGGAACTGGACGACGACCGCGGCGTTTCGCTTATCCTGGTGAACACGGAGCGCGGCGCGGAGGCCTGGCGGAAAATCGGCGAATCGCTGACCGTCCGCGAATCGGACTTTGAACACGCGGTGAAGACCAATCCGTCGATCGTCAAGTCGTTCCCGCCCCATGAAAACCGCAGCCGGTTCTTCTCGGAAGTGGAGGCGAACGGTTTTGACTCGACGGTGAGCGCGCTGACGAAGCCGATTGAGGTTCCGCCGGAGATCATCGCCTTCGCCAACCTGCATAAGGACGAGCCATGAGCGACGACAAGGCAGACAAGACGAGACGTCTCGGAAGCGATCCGGTCGGCCGGCTTTTCTACCGGCTGGCGCTGCCGGCCGTGCTGGCGCAGTTCGTGATGCTCGCGAACAACGTGATCGACCGCGCGTGGGTCGGGCATATCGCGGGAGAAGGGACGCTTTCGCTCGGCGCGGTCGGCATCACGTTTCCGATTCAGCACCTTTTCGGTTCGCTGACGATGCTGCTCGCGGCTGGCATTGGTCCGACGATCAGCATCCTGCTTGGCAAGGGGAAGCGCGACGAGGCGGGAAGGGTGAGCGGCGCATGTTTCGGCGCGGCGATCACGGTGAACCTCGTGGTCGTGACGGTGGTGTACGCGGCGACCGGCTGGCTGCTGACTACCTTCGGCGCCGGAGCGGACTCGCTGCCGTACGCGCGGTCGTATCTGACGACGATTGCCTGGGGGATGCCGTTCAGCAACCTGGTGCTGCTGCTGATGATGTGGTACACGGCGCAGGGGTATGTCGCCGAGGGCGTCGCGCTGAGTCTGCTGAGCGTCGTCGTCAACGCGGTTTTCGATCCGATTCTGATTTATCCGTGCAAGCTGGGCGTCGCGGGGGCGGCGCTGGCGACGAACATCGGTGCGGTCGTCGCGTTCTGCTGGGGCGTCTGGAAGGTTAGCCGCGACAGCCGTCTCGTGCGGTTCGGCGTCCGCGATCTCGTGCCGCGTCTGCGGCTGTGGGTGCCGTCGGCTGCGCTGGGGCTCTCGACCTGGGTCAGCGTCGCGCTGGAGTCGTTGTCGATCATGCTGATCAACGCCTCGCTGCAGCGTTACGGCGGCGATCTGGCGGTCGCGGCGATGTCGATCTTCGCGGTCGTCAACTTCGTGCTTGTGAGCCTGACGGTCGGCCTTTCGATGGGGGCCCAGCCGATCGTGAGCTTCAACTACGGGAAGGGCGCGTTCGACCGGGTGCGTCAGGCCAACCGGCATTTCATCGGCGCCGCGTTCGTCTGCTCGTTCGTGCTGTGGGCGGCGATCATGGGGTGTCCGAAGCTCGTGTGGCGATGCTTCACGTCGGACGCCGAACTGGTCGACTACGCGGCCGCGAAGGGGGTGCTGTTCTTCGCCGTACTGCTGACGGTCGGCATCCAGTTCGCGCAGGTCTACATCGTCCGTTTCCTCGGACAGGTGAAGGTGTCGCTCTTTCTCGGAGTCCTCAAGCGCCTCGGGCTGATGATGCCGTTCATCTTCATCCTGCCGGCGGTGCTGCCGTGCGACAAGGCGCTTTCGGTGATCCTGTCCTTCCCGGCAGCCGACGCGGTGTCGTTCGTCGTCACGGCTCTGTGCTATTTCCATGTCATGAAGAACCTCAAAACGAAGGGAGCAAAATGAAAGTCGGAATCATAACCTTGCCATTGCACACCAACTACGGCGGAATTCTGCAGGCCTGGGCCCTTCAGACCGTCATCGAGCGGATGGGGCACGAGTCGAGTCACGTGTTCCGACACCTGCTCGGCCCGCTTTGCGTCTACGAGGGGCGCACCCCCGAGGAGATCAATGCCATCCAGGGGAACTGCGACCGGTTCGTAAACCGCTACATCCGCTGCGACGAGACGCCCGTCGCCGAAATCGCGCCGGACCGCTACGACGCGTTCGTCGTGGGGTCCGACCAGATCTGGCGGCATTACATCGACGGGCTCCTCCTCGTGCCGTTCATGACGGCGTTTCTCGACTTCGCGGAGAACTGGAACGTGAAGCGCGTCTCCTACGCCCCGTCGTTCGGCATCGACAAGTGGGAGGCGCCGGAGGAGATGATCCCGCGCTGCTCCGAACTCCTGAAGAAGTTCGACGCGGTCTCGTGCCGCGAGCTTTCCGGCGCGGCGATCTGCAAGGACGTCCTCGGGGTCGATGCGAAGACCGTCGTCGACCCGACGCTGCTCCTCGGCCGCGACGACTACGCCGCGCTGATCGACGCCGTCGAGACGGAGGAGCCCGCGGGGACGCTGATGTCGTACGTCCTCGACCGGGACGCGGAGAAGCAGCGCCTCATCGACGCGATCGCCGCGCGGCACGGGCTCACGCCGTATTACGCGAACGCGAAGCCGGAGGACAATTCGGCCCCGATCGCCGAGCGCGTCCAGCCGCCGGTCGAACAGTGGCTCCGGGACTTCCGCGACTCGAAGATGGTGATCACCGACTCGTTCCACGCGACGGTCTTCAGCATCCTCTTCGGCAAGCCCTTCGTCGTCACGGGCAATCCGTGGCGCGGACTGAGCCGGATCGAGTCGCTCTTGAAGCAGCTCGGACTTGAGGACCATCTGATCCTGCGCGCCGACGACTTCAATCCCGACGGCGATTACGGCGTGCCGCCGTCGGCCTACGAAAAGCTCGACGCGCTCCGTCGCGACGCGATGAACTTCCTTTCCGCCGCGCTGAAGGACTGAAAACATGAAACATATGCTAAAGAAAACCCTCCTCCTGTCCTCTGTCCTCATATGCGGCTCCTTGTTGGCCGCCGGAGCGGCTGACGTTGACGAGGTCTCGGTCAGGTGCCACAACGGCACGTTCGTCGGTGTCCGCGAGAAGACCACGGGCGTGCGCATCTTCAAGGGCATTCCGTATGCGGTGCAGCCGACCGGAGACCTCCGGTGGAAGCGCGTGCCGCTCGCTGAGCCTGGCGACGGGACGTTCCCCGCGAAGGATTACGGTCCGTACTGCCTGCAGGCGGTCAGCACGAACGCCGTGGACGCGAAGACGGCAGCGAAAATGGACGAGAAGTGCCTTTCGCTGAACGTCTGGTCGGCAGATCCGGAACGCCTCGCGGCCGACCGGCGGACCGGACGGCCTGTCATGGTCTACATCCACGGCGGCGATTCGGCGACCGGCTCGTCGTCCAACCCGGCTTTTGACGGACGCTTTTTCGTCGAGCGCTATCCCGACATCGTGATGGTGACGATTAATTACCGCGTCAACCTGCTCGGCTTCGCGGACTTCAGCCGGATCGCCGACGGCGCGCTTCACCGCAAGGCGGACTTCCCCGACACGGGGCGGCTCGGGTTCCTCGACCAGCAGGTTGCGCTCGAATGGGTGCGGCGCAACATCGCCGCCTTCGGGGGCGATCCCGCGAACGTCACGATCTTCGGCGAGTCCGCCGGCGGCGGCTTCGTGTCGTTCCATCTCGCGTACGCGACCTCGCCGGGGCTTTTCAACCGGGCGATCATGATGTCCGGCGTCCCCGACTTCACGCTCACGCCGCAGGGGTACGCGGGGCGCAACCAGTCCGAGGGACTCGTGCGCGCGATGCGCAAGCTGCTCGGGAAGGGCGCGGATGACGCCGTGACGATGGACGACCTCATGGCGCTCGACAAGGACGGCCTCCTTCGGCTGCTGACGACCGAGACGGGGCTGGACCTGCCGCCGGACCTCGTGTCCGGACTCAACACCGCGGTCGGCAACCTCTACTGCCGGCCGATGCGCGACGACGTCCGCGGGACGGTCGTCGCCGATTCGTTCGCCGCGTTCGCGACGAACGGACTCGCGGGCGCGAAGGACCTGATAATCGGCACGACCGAGGACGAGAACCGCGCCTGGGGCTTCTTCATGGCGAAGGCCGGCTACGGCGACTACCAGGGCGACATGCGCGATCCGCTGCGCGCTTGGTACGGCGGGGTGCAGCGCGAGCGGCTGCAGGACGCGCTCGAATGGTACGGTAGCGAATCCAACGCCGTCTTGAAGGCGCTGTCGCTGCTGCCGCGCGAGACGGACGCGCTGGATGCGGTCTATCCGGACATCTGGCGGCTCTCCCGGCTCATGACCTTCCTCGATTTCCATGTGCAGAACGTGCGCTTCGCCGAGCGGTATTCCGCGGCGCAGGCGGGGACCGGGCGCGCCACCTACATGTACCGCTTCGCGCAGGGGATGACCATTCCGGCCTTGCCGTGGCTCGGAGCCTGCCACGGCGCGGACATTCCGTATGCGTTCGGCAACGCGGAGCCGGGGATTCGCGGCAAGCCCGTCGACGGACTCGTCGCCCGCTTCAGCGCGGCGTCCGCGCAATTCGCGCGCACGGGGAATCCGAACGAGGACGGTCGCGCGGACTGGGTTCCGTACGGCGGGGCCGCGCGTCGGACTACGGTCGTCGGTCCGGGAGACGTCCTCACGCGGAAGGACAATCCTGACGGCGAGGTCATTGACCTTTTGATGCCGGGCTATGACCGCTTTCAGAAAGTGC
Source organism: Kiritimatiellia bacterium (assembly GCA_045628545.1). Taxonomy (GTDB): domain Bacteria; phylum Verrucomicrobiota; class Kiritimatiellia; order RFP12; family UBA1067; genus UBA1067. The sequence goes on along the minus strand of JAZQPI010000002.1, from coordinate 13,824 downwards.
GCGCCAGCGCCGTGCGCAGCCGTCCGTTCAGAATCGAGCGTCCGGCGAAGGCGGACGACGCGAAGGGAGAGGTGAAATGAGCGAGATTAAAGACGCGGCGGCGGAACCGCAGTACGAGATTTCCGTCGTCACCCCGTTCCACAACGTGGACATGCGGTTTTTCAAGGTCGCGATCAAGTCGATGCTCGACCAGACGATCGGCTTCGAGAAGATCCAGTGGGTCATCGTCGTCCACAACTGCGAGCCGCAGTACATGCCGGAGCTGAAGGAGATGCTCGGAGGCTATCCGAACGTCATCCTCGAAGAGCTCAACAACGACGCGAGGACGCCGTCCTCGCCGCGCAACCGCGGCGTGGAACTCTCGACCGCGCCCTACATCGGCTATCTGGACGCCGACGACAGCTACTGGCCGAACTGCCTCGCCGAATGCGTGCGCCACGCCAAGGAGACGGACGCGCAGGTAGTGTGCTTCCGCCGCGACTACGAACGCGAGAACGAGTCGCTCGGGTCGCTCACGGAGATCGTGCTCTGGAACCAGCTCGAGGAGCGCATCGTCATCAAGAAGGGCGCCTGGGACATGAAGCGCATGTTCGCGGCGTTCTGGACGTTCGTGACCTCGAAGATCTTCGACCGGAAGTTCCTGCTCAAGTACGGCATCACGTACGACGAGACGATTCCGTTCGCGGAAGGGTGGCCCTACTGCATCCAGGCGATTGCGCATGCGGACAGGATCTGCTACCTGCCGCAGCTCATCGGCTACCATTACTTCATCAACGGGCATTCCCTCGTGCAGGCGCTCACGAAGCCGTCGAAGACGCTGGTCGAGTACGCGCGCGGCTTCGCGAAGATCTTCAAGATGGGCTACGACTTCGGCATGGACTTCAACGAGTGCTCGCAGAAGCTGATGCTCTACCTGTGCGACTTCATGCTGCATTCGGAAGTGACGAAGGAGGACCGCGAGGAGATCAAGCGGCTGCTCGGTCCGTACGTCTACCGCACGATGCCGATTCCGCCGAGCAAGACGACGACATGGGAGTTCTCGAACTACGCGTTCAACATGTGCCGCGAGGTGATCCTGAGCGAGGAGGACTTCAAGGACAACCAGACGCTGCAGGACTTCCGGAGCGGACTGCTGAGCCTGCAGGGGATTCTGCGGGACAACGCCGAGAGCGACTACGGGCAGCGGTATCAGTTCTCGACGATCCAGACGATCCCCGCCTACCAGTTCCACGTGCCGCTGACGCGGCTCTCCACGTACCAGAAGCTGATCAGCCTCCAGGTCTCGATCGGCGAACACGGCATCCTGGTTTCGGATCCGATCACCGGGTACGTGCGGAGCGGCAAGTTCATGGTGCCGTTCTCCGAGCGGCATCAGGTCCCGTACATCATGGCGATCGCGAAGGTGCTCAAGGGCCGGCACAACCTGTGGGTGGCGCAGTGCGAGATGGCCGGCAAGACGCTCAACGACGCGACGCGCGTGCATTCGCTCGGCAGCGTGCTGGTGCGCGGCTACTTCTACCAGTACGTCTTCGGCGGCAGCGAGCGTCCGGCTTCGTTCAGCGCGCCGGACGGCGCGTTCTTCTCGGTGACGGCCACGGAGAACGACTACGGGCTGATCCTCCATCACGCGCTTCTCGACCGCGAGATCGACCAGATCGTCGCGTCGGACGCCACGAAGATCCTCCGCATGTTCCGCCTTCTGGAGACGGATTCCGTCGCGGTGCTGGACCGGGTTCGGGCGGTGGACTCCGCTCGCGCCGACGAGGTCGCCGCGGTTCTGGCGGACTTCACGGCGGGGCGGGAGCCGTGCCTGGCGCGGAGGCTGTGGCACAAGGTCAACCGCGTGGTCGCCTGCGGCACGGGTTCGCACGCCGCTTCACGCGACGAAGTGCGGCGCTTCACGGGAGACATCGTCTGGAACAACGGCCCGGTAATCCTGCCCGAGGTCCTGCTGGCGCACGCCGAGGCTGACGGGTCGGACCGCTACGTGTTCGACGGCACGGACTGCTTCTGCGAGTTCTTCCAGAACGATACGGACGACATCCTCAAGCCGTTCGCCCGCAGCGGGTTGCAGCCCGGGCACACCTACAACGTGATCGTGACGAACCGGGCCGGACTTTACCGCGTGGTGACTGACGCGGAGATCAAGGTCGTCGAAAACGGCGTGGACGGACTGGTCGTCGAAATCCTCTCCTGACGATGAGACTGGCGGTCGTAGTTTGCGCGCTGCTGGCCCTGGCCTTCGGCTTCCGTATTCTCGGATCGGTCTATCTGCCGGGATATTTCCTGTATCTTGGCAGTCTGACGATGTGGCTGGCCTATTTGGGTGTGGGCCTGGCGGCGCTATGCGTCATCCTTGTGCGCAAGCGCATCGGATGGGGTGGACGGCCGAGCCCGTGGGGTCTGTTGTTGCTGATACCGTCCTTGCTTCTGGCCTTCATGTGCATTCGCGGACCGCTTTTCGCCGTCATGCAGATTTCGCTGGCGTTAGTCATTCTTTCGCTGGTCTGGGTTCTGTGGGGAGGACGCGCCTTCCTCTGGCTGTCATTTGCCGGAGTCTGCGTGGCCTGCGGTTCGGCGACGATGACGGCGATGTGCCTCTACAACCTCCAGAACGCAGTGGTGGCAATGCCCATTGCGATCACCGTCGTCTGCGCGGTGGCGGTCGGATTGACGCCGCCGTTTGCGGAGCGGGAGCGCGAACGGATTTCGACGGCCGGAAAGTTTCTGGTCTTCGGTGCGCTGGCGCTTACGGTGGTGGCGATGGCGCTGCCATCACTTCTGCCCGCTCCGAGGGTGATGCCGCCGCTCACGAGTCCGCTCAGGTCGATCGAGGGGTATGACGAGACGCGGCTTGAGGGCACGGCCCATGAGTTTGCGAGTCTGGGCGACGGGGTCGACATCTCGCGCCGCGTCTATCTCCGCGGCTGGGAGGAATATGTCGTGTCCGTGATCCTGTCCAGCGAGAACCGGAAATCCATCCACCAGCCGGAGGTCTGCATGCCGTTTCAGGGGTATGTGATTGACCGGACTGACCATTGGCAGGTTGGAGGTCGCCCGTGGAAGGTGATTTCGGCGCATCACGAGCTGAACGGAGAGGTCGTGCAGGCCTACACGTTCTATAATCAGGCGGGAAAACTTGCTGACAGCAGGGGCGCTCGTTCGCTGCGCGACATCTTTGACCGTGCGTTCCACAATCGCATTGACCGCTGGGGAATGGTTACCGTGTTCACGCAGCGGACCAACGAGGCGAATCTGCCGGCCTTTCTGGAGAAACTGACGGCGAGCTGGCGGATTGACGGCAGACCGTGACGGACAGGCAGTGGCATTTTTAATTCAGGAGGACAAGGTGTGATGAGTTCCAAAATTCCGATGTTGCTGACTGGCATGATGCTGGCTGGCGCGTGCGTTGCCGAACTGGCGACGGGGCGCTTTGCGCATGACATGCCGCGGGATACTAATCTTCAGCCCACGGCTCCGGCCTATGCGGAGATGGCGCAAGTCTTTGGCAATCCGTTCGGAAAAGTCCAGACGGCCTGCTACTGGTACTGGATCAACGGCAACATCTCCTGCGAAGGCGTGCGCAAGGATCTGGAGGCGATGAAGCGCGCCGGCATCGACCGCGCGTACATCGGCGACATCGGCGGCCAGAACGGTCCGTACGGGAAAGTGAAGACCTTTTCCCCCGAGTGGGAAAAGGCCCTGGCGACGGCGTTCGAAACGGCGAGCGAACTGGGGATCGAAATCGGCCTTTTCAACTCTCCCGGCTGGAGCCAGTCCGGCGGCCCCTGGGTGAAGCCCGAGCAGGCGATGCGTCGGCTGGTGGCGAGTTCCCTCGTCGTGAAAGGGCCGCAGAATGGCGTCAAGCTTCCCGCGCCGGCGTTCGAGTCGGCGCCGGCTGGTGAATTCCAGGACGTCCTCGCCGTGGCCTATCCGCTGCCGTCTGGTTTCGCAGACCGTCTGGAGGCGAAGGACGCCGATGTCTCGCTGCGCCAGAAGGACGGCAAGCCGCTCGTGGTGGAGTTGTCTTCGCCGAAGCCGTTCACCGCGCAGAGCGCGGAACTCGCTTACGCCTCCGGTCAGATCATCGGCCGGGTGAAGGTGGAGGCCGAGACGGAGGCGGGATGGGCGACGCTTTGCGACATGCCGTTCCGCCGCGAGAACGGCAACGTCAACGTCGGCTTTTCGCCGCATGCTCCCATTCTTGTCTCCTTCGCGCCGACGACCGCAGCGAAATTCCGCGTCACGGTCACGCCGCGGGAGAAGCGATTCGCGTCGCGCTACAGCACGGTGGCCGTGTGCGCCGCGCCGCTTATCGCCCGCGCCTACGAGAAGTCGCTGGCGAAGATGCACGAAGACCCGGCGCCGCTCTGGCGCGACTACCAGTGGCCGGCCGAACCGGCGAACGCGCCCGGCACGGCGCTGGACCCGTCCCACGCGGTGGTGCTCGGTAACAAGGTGTCGAAGGACGGTGCGCTCGACTGGAACGTGCCTGACGGCACCTGGATCGTCTACCGCTTCGCAAGCGCCGCGACCGGGATAAAGAACAGCCCCGCTAATTCCGAGGCCACGGGCTATGAGGTGGACAAGATGAGCCGCGCCCATGTGGCGAAGCACTTCGACGCCTATCTCGGCAAGATCCTCGACCGCACGCCCGAGACGCACCGCAAGGCGATCCGCCACGCCGTGCTCGACAGCTACGAGGTGGGCGGGCAGAACTTCACGGACGACTTCGCGGCACGCTTCAAGGCGGCTTTCGGCTACGACCCCACGCCTTACCTCCCGGCGTTCTTCGGCATGAGCTCAGGGTCCCGCGACGATTCCGACCGCTTCCTCTGGGATCTCCGCCGGTTCGTGGCGGACGAACTCGCCTATTCGTACGTGGGCGGACTGCGGGCCGCGAGCAACGCCCGCGGCCTCGGCACGTGGCTCGAGTGCTACGGTCACTGGGGATTCATGGGCGAGTTCCTGCAGTACGGCGGACAAAGTGACGGCGTGAGCGGCGAGTTCTGGAGCGAAGGTACGCTCGGCGACATCGAGAACCGCGCCGCCTCGAGCTGCGGCCACATCTACGGCAAGCGAGAGATCTGGTCCGAGTCGAATACCAGCGGCGGACGCTCCTTCGAGCGCGGTCCGATGGACCTGAAGACCCGCACCGACCGCTTTTTCGCCGAGGGCATCAACGCGACGTTGCTCCATCTCTACGTCCACCAGCCCGACGAGCGCATGCCCGGACACATCGCCTGGTTCGGCAACGAATTCAACCGCAAGAACAGCTGGTTCGAGCACTTCGACCTTTATTCCGGCTACCTGAAGCGCACGTGCTATCTGCTTCAGCAGGGTCTCAACGTGGCAGACATCGCCTACTTTATCGGCGAGGACGCCCCGAAGATGACGGGCGTGACGGATCCTGCCCTGCCGCGCGGCCGCCAGTTCGACTACATCAACGGCGAGGTGCTGCGCGAGACGGCGGGCGTGGACGCGAAGGGCCGCCTGGTGCTGCCTCACGGCACGGCGTACGAGGTGCTCGTGCTGCCGAAGCTCGAGACGATGCGCCCAGAACTGCTGGCGAAAATCGAGAAGCTGGTGATGGCGGGCGCGTTCGTGCTCGGTCCGAAGCCCGTCCGTTCGCCGTCGCTCGCTGGTCAGCCGCAAAGCGACGCGACCGTCAAAGCGATCGCCGACCGCCTGTGGGGCGAAGTCGACGGAAAGACCGTCAAGTCCGCCAGCCGCGGACTCGGCATGATCGCCTGGGGTCTGTCCCTGAACGAGGCGCTGGCGATGCGCAAGAGCGCGGTGGACTGCCAGTACGCTGGCCGGCTCAACCTCAATTTCGCCCACCGCACCCTGTCTAATGCCGACATCTACTTCTTGGCTACGGGCAACGGCAATTTCGAGCCGAAGGCCGAAGTCTCGTTCCGCGTGACCGGACGCATCCCCGAACTGTGGGATCCGGCGACCGGCGAGATGCGCGAGGCGTCGTCCTGGAGCGTCAAGGACGGCCGCACGACGGTTCGCTTTCCGCTGGCCAGGTTCGGCAGTGTGTTCGTCGTTTTCGCGAAGGACGCGGCTGGGCGCACGGCGTCCGGACCCGCGGCCAAGACCGAGACGGTCGAGATCGCCGGTCCGTGGACGCTGGCGTTCGAGAGCGACGCGCTGCATCGCGGTCCGTCGGAGCCGGTCCGCGCCGAAAAGCTCTTCGACCTTTCCACTTCGAAGGAGGAAGCCGTCAGCCACTATTCCGGCAAGGTCACCTACACGGCAACGTTCACCTGCGAGAAGCCGGGTGAACGCATGGTGCTTGACCTCGGCGACGTGGGGGTGACGGCGAAGGTGAAGGTCAACGGCGCGGCGGCGGGAGGCGTGTGCTTTGCGCCCTATCGTCTGGACGTGACGCGCTTCGTGAAGCCGGGCGCGAACACGCTTGAGGTAGAAGTGTGTGACCTGTGGGTGAACCGCCTCGTCGGCGATGTCGGGATGAAGGACCGCCCCACGTGGACGTCGTTGCCCTGCTTCGGAAAGAACAGCAAGCTGAGCAAGGCGGGCCTCATCGGACCGGTGCGCCTTTGCATCGAGCAATAAAGAACTCCCGTTACACGAAAGCGCTTAAGAAATGGATGGTGGCGAAGGAGGGGATCGAACCCTCGACCCAAGGCTTATGAGTCCTTTGCTCTACCGACTGAGCTACCTCGCCAAAGTATCAGTTGCTTGAAAACCCAAGCAACGCACAACGCCAAATATGATATCAAAAATCACCCGTCGCCGTCAAGGGCGAATTTTCAATCGCAAATTTGTCAGTCATGGAACGACGGCTGTCAAGGCTTGCCTTGCGGTGGGTGCTTATGGTAGAATAGTTGAAAATTGTTTTTCTGGGAGGAAATGTTCATGAGCAAGCTTTGCTGCGTGTTTGCCGGGCAGGGGGCGCAGGTTCCGGGCATGGGCCGCGATTTCGCCGAGGCGGACTCCGAGGCGATGGCGCTTTTCGACCGCGCCAACGCCGCGCTCGGATTCGACCTGAAGAAGGTCTGCTTCGAAGGCCCCGCCGAGGAGCTGACGAAGTCCAACGTCTGCCAGCCCGCCATTTTCGTGACGAGCTACGCCGCCTATCAGGCCCTGCAGAAGCGCCGTCCGACCGATTTCGCCTGCGCGGCGGGTCTGTCGCTGGGCGAGTGGGGGGCGTTGTGCGTCGCCGGCGTGCTGGACTTCGAGTCCACGCTGAAGGTCCTGGAGGCGCGCGGCCGCTTCATGCAGGAGGCCTGCGAGGCGACGCCGTCGGGCATGATCGCCATCGTCGGCGCGACTCGGGACCAGCTGGACGCGCTGTGCGCGGCGACCGGCTGCACGGTCGCGAACGTGAATTCCGCCCAGCAGCAGGTCCTCTCCGGCTCGAAGGAGGCGGTCGCGGCCGCGGCCGAGAAGGCGAAGGAGCTGGGCATTAAGCGCGCCATCCCGCTGGCGACCGCGGGGGCGTTCCATTCGCCGTTCATGGCCCCGGCGCGCGAGAAGCTCGCGCCCGTGCTGGACACCGTGACGTTCGCAGCTCCGAAGATCCCCGTCCTCTCCAACGTTACCGGCAAGCCCCACTCGTCCGATCCGGGCGCGATCCGCGCGGCGATGCTGGAGCAGGTGACGGGGACGACGAACTGGGCTGCGGACGTCGCCGCAGCGCAGGAGCTGGGGTGCGACGGGTTCGTCGAGTTCGGTCCCGGCAAGGTGCTTTCGGGGCTGATCAAGAAGATTGCCGCGACCGCCAAGACGGTGAACGTCGCCGACCTGGCGTCGCTGGAGGCGACGGTTGCCGCCCTTTGAGGCCCAATAGCATTTTCGGACCTGCTTCGGCGGTCCGCCATTAAAGAGGAGAAAACGAACATGAACTTGAAAGGGAAAGTGGCTTTGGTCACGGGCGCCGCGCGCGGCATCGGGGCGGCGATCGCCAGACGGCTGGCGGCTGACGGCGCGTCCGTCGCGGTGTGCGATCTCAAGGCCGAGTGGTGCGAGGAGACGGTGGCGGCGCTGTCCGCGCTGGGCGTGACGACGAAGGGCTACGGCGTCAATGTCGCCGCGGCGGCGGAGGTTGACGCCTGCGTGAAGCAGGTCATCGCCGACTTCGGGCGTCTCGACATCCTGGTCAACAACGCCGGCATCACCAAGGACGGCCTCCTGATGCGGATGAGCGAGGAGGACTGGGACGCGGTGCTGAACGTCAACCTGAAGGGCACGTTCCTCTTCACCCGCGCCGTGTCGCGGCCGATGATGAAGAACAAGGACGCCGAAGGGCGGCAGTGCGGCGGCTCGATCGTCAACATCGCCTCGGTGGTCGGTCTGATCGGCAACCCCGGCCAGGCGAACTACACCGCTTCGAAGGGCGGTGTCATCGCGCTGACGAAGACGACGGCCAAGGAGCTCGGCTCGCGGCTCGTGCGCTGCAACGCCGTCGCGCCGGGTTTCATCCAGTCGAAGATGACGGACGTGCTGCCCGACGACGTCAAGGCCAAGTACATGGAGCAGATCCCCCTGCGGCGCTTCGGCACGGCCGAGGACATCGCCAAGGCGGTCGCGTGGCTCGCGTCCGACGAGTCCGCCTATGTGACCGGCCAGGTCATTTCGGTCAACGGCGGCATGATCGGCTGACACCCCCTTGCAAAAGACCCCTAAAATTTAGTATAATAATAACACCTATCTAAAAAAGAAGGAGAAGAACATCATGGCAGGTAAGCTTGAAGATCGCGTGAAAGACATCATCGTTGAGCAGCTGGGCGTCAACGCCGAGCAGGTCACTTCGGAGGCTTCGTTCATTGACGACCTCGGGGCCGATTCGCTCGACTCGGTGGAACTCATCATGGCGTTCGAAGAAGAATTTGGCGCGGCGATTCCCGAAGAGGACGCGGAGAAGCTCACGACCGTCGGCAAGGTCGTCGAGTATCTGAAGTCCAAGGGCTACGGCGACGACGGCTCCGCTCCGGCGAAGTAAGCGCGGCGTTGAGTTGACAGGCAGAAAACGGGTGTGGGGTTTCCCCACGCCCGATTTTCTTCAAAAGGGACCGATATGGACGGAGAGCTGTCCCGCCTGCGCGAGCAGGTGGACGAGATCGATCGCGAGATCGCCGCGGCGTTGCGGCGGCGTTTCGAGGTGACTGACGAAATCGGCCGCGCCAAGCGGGAGTCGGGGGCGAAGAGCGTCCGTAACGCCGCGCGCGAGCGCGAGGTCCTCGACAAGGTCGGCCCGGAGCTCTCCGACATCTACCGCGCCATCATGGCGGCCGCAGTGCGGCGCGAGGAGCAGCTGGTGTCCGTCGACACGGACTTCGGCCACGCCTTCGCTGATCCGGCGCTTCTGGAGGAGGCCTTGACGACGCCGTCCTACCGGATGACCTGTCCCGAGGCGAAGGACAACCAGCGGCTGGAGTTCCTGGGCGACGCCGTGCTGGGGCTGATGGCGGCCGACCTGCTGTACGCGGAGCGGCCGAACGATCCGGAGGGACCGCTGACCGTCCGACGGACGCACATGGTGAGCGCGGCGGCGCTGTGCGCGGCGGCTGCGCGGGGCGGTCTGGCGGAGCGGCTGCGGCGCAACCGCGGAGCCGCGCCGCTGCCGGCCAATTCGAAGACGCTGGCGGACGCGGTCGAGGCGATTATCGGCGCGGCCTGGCTGGATGGCGGGCTGGAGGCGGCCCGCGCGGTTTTCGACGCGCTGAATCTCGGCGACGCCGCGGCGGTGCCCGAATGGGCGGGGAATCCGAAGGGCGAGCTCCAGGTGCGCGCCCAGGCGCTGACTCCGCCGCGGCATCCGGTCTACGAGCTGGTCGAAGTCGCGGGCAAGTCCCACGAGCCCGTCTTCACGGTGCGCGTGTCGGTCGAGGGCTTTGGCGAAGCGGTGGCGAAGGCAGGGAGCCGCAAGGAGGCCGAGGCGGCCGCGGCCGCTTCGCTGCTCGCGAATATGGTATAATTACGGCGCTGGACGCGCGTGCATCGGCGGCAGTGCTGAGCGGCTGCTGGACAAGCTGCTGTCGTCAATGCAATGTGAGAATGTGGAAATATGAGAATGAGAAATTGCGACAGCTGGAAAATGAGGAAATGCGAGAACTGCAACCCCGTCGCACTTGCACATTCATTCCCGACCGTTTTCTCGTTGCGTGTCGCGAAAGCGACTTGCGTTCAACTCCATATTGTTGCGGCCGCGCTACTCGTGGTGACGATGGTGATTTGCAGCGTAATCATATCCTGTCCAAGAACGATAAAGATTTATCAGCATCCTACATTGCCGTATAAGCTGGTGGTGCAAGATCGCGCTATGGGAGTCCATTTTCCCCTGTTTCCTGGACAGGATTCCGACAAACCGTGTGTAATTATCCTGAAAAATACAAAGTCTGGAGCGGTGTTGTTCAGCCATGAGGTTGCAATGGTGCAGTTAATAGAAGATGTCCATTGGACGGATGATGGCGTTTGGATAAATAAAATAAATGGACTCACTTTTGGAGGGTGTGTCATCGGCGATTGGTGAGTTGAGCTAAGGATATGGACAAGGTTCTCAGGAAGTTGCTAAGAAATGGAGGGTTTATGGATGAAAGATGTAAAAAATATATTTACGACCAACATAAAGAGTCTGATTTGCATACAACAATAGATTTAGAATTTTGATTTGAAAATGAGAAAGTTCGTTATGCTGGTGAGTTTGTTCCTGTGTATATTTGCAGGGCGGGTTGGAGCAGACGTGCGCAATCCAGCGCATTACATACGGCTTGAATTGCATAGGATTTTGAATGACACTGTTGCCGATGCAACTAATGCAGTGGCCCCTAGAGTTCTGGTTCGTAATGCTGGCGGTCAATATAAACTTAAGCAGGATCGTGGCGAGGAGACCTATTCACGGGGAACGGCTGTGCTTATAATTGGTAATGAAACCGGGGATAGCGTAATTGTTCCTGAGATGATGGATACGGGGTGGCGTGTTTATGATGAAGCAGGAGTAAATTTACCCAAGACATTAACATCAGTGTCTTCAAAGGGAGTGGAGAGGCGTCTTAGGATAAACAGTCAACAGAGGGTGGGCTTGGTTTTAGGATTGTCAGAGTCCGCTTATGCAGCTGGGAGGGTGATTGGTTCTGTGCAGTTTTCCTGCGGCGGTGCAATGAGTTATTCTGAGAATACTGATAATCAACAGTTTAACCATGTGGCTTCAATCGATGGCACACAAAAAATATCCATTGACCTTATTCGCATAATAAGTGATACTTATGAAATCGGTTCTAGATCGGTTGCGATAAGACCCAATCAACCTGATGATGGGGTGGATGGATTTTATGATTATGATGGTTTTGTTTTGCTCTTGGAGAACCTGACGCCTACAGATGTCGTGGTGAAAAATTTCGGCGACAAAGCATGGAAAATGCGTTTTACTTATAATGACGGAGATGAAGTCTGGAAGGATGGGGAGTTGTCTATGTTTATAAGTAAAGATTTTACGAGTCCTGACGGGAAAATCACGGTGAAGCGTTATGCGACTATGGCATTTGTGATCGGATTAGGAGACGACCAGTTGTCGTGCGGGCCGCACAAGCTGAAATGTATTCAGATTCAATACGATGATGGCGCGTATCGGTTTAATGGATCACTTGACTATGACAAGGAGTTGAGAACATTGATCATGCATCGTAATATCATTTCGCCGAAGACAGCCCAAATTGAGGTTGATATATGATTGTGGGATTTTAGGACATTTTTGAAACCTGCACGGCGGATTTGCGCAAGCAAGTACAGTTTGCTATAATCTTCGGCGTGAGCGATTCGATGCGAGAGCGAAGGAAATGGCGGCGCGGCAGTAAGATGGCGCGGGCGGTGCGACGTCATCGTTGCTGCCGCGTCGTGAAGCGCGTCGAACGGTTCGACGGTGACGAGTGGCGGACGGGCGAGACGGGGCTGATTTCCTATCTCCGCCGCTTCTACCGTCCCGACCACGGACGCTGGCTCAACCGCGACCCGATCGAGGAACGTGGCGGCGCGAACCTGTATGGGTTCTGCGGTAATAATTGTTGCGCTTACATAGATGCAAAAGGCGAATCTTTTGAGGATGTATCAAATTTTATGGCTGGCGTTGCTGATTCGATGACATTCGGTTTGACTTCTTTGGCTAGAAAAGGAATCAATTGTTCGATGTACGGAGAATGGGAAGATCCGGCTGAATCGAGAGTCGCAATTGAAGGTGGTGCAAGGCAGGCGTTTAGACGTGCAAATGGATTAGTTGGTAAAGGTGGCTATGTTCACCATGTTAACCCCATCAAGGGACACCATACAGGATCGTTGGCTAGGTGTCCTTTGCCATTTGAATGGGCGGCACGAGGAAGTTGGAATATGGTTTGGTATCCTACAAGGGCCGAACATGTTGCAGCTCACGAATACCTTATGGTGATAGAATCCTTGGACAAAGCGCGATCAATGACTATGATTTCTCGTCAGGGGGTGAACGCCATTATCCAGCATTTGAATTCCTCTGAAAGTATCAAATGTTGGGATGGCATTGATATGTCCGTCAAGATTGATTATACGAGCGGTGGGGATGACTCGTCTTTGCCTGTCAGTGCGTCCGTATTTTTCGAGGAATATGGGAGGAGTGAATAATGTCATCACTAACAGGTCTGCTTATCCTTATTGGTGCAATCATGCTAAATGTTGCGTGGGTCATCTTCGAGAAAAGAATTGATGCAAGACCAGTTAGTCCAAACTTTCATCCAGACCATGGTGTTGATATAAAGGCGTTGTTGCCTTCGCGAGATATATATGATCGGTTTGGGGTGGTTTCGACTGTGCCATATATTCCATCCATCAAACTCCCTGCTGAAATCAAGAGGTTCTTTCAAGACTATCAAAGGCTAAGGATCGATTGTGTGCTGGAACTTGATAGGATATTTCTTGAGCATCCATATCAAGAGAACTCGCGGTTTATTAAGATTGGCTTGATGAACGAGGAAGACGATCTTCTAATTAGTAAGTCCGAGAATAACGAGAATATCTACATAGTCTGTTCAGAAGATGGGGATCCGAATGTGCCGGAACTTTTTGCAACATCATTTAGAAACTTACTGGATATCGCATGGCATGACTATAATCGGATTGAGAAGAATCCTGTGCAGGAGTCCAATGAAACAGACTCTTCCGATTTCAGAGGTCGGGCACTCAATTGCTTCATGGCGTCGATAGGCGGGATACTTGTCTTGTTCGTGGACATAACACCTCTTTGTGTGTCCATTTGGTTTGTGATCAGTTCATGCTTTTCGGGCGAGAGTCATAGCGGATTAGGGGCAATCACATTAGGTGTCGTGTCAACGATGATATTCGGCTTGATAGCTATGTTGGCAGTAAGAAGTATATTCCGCAGTTTAAAAGGGAGGGGTGTCAATGCCGCTAACACAAGGCGATTTCGGCCGTTTCCAGAGACCTAGAGTCGCCTCCGTCGGACGCTTCGCGCGACGGGTATCTTTGCCTTCTGGAAATTCTGCCTTGACTTTCTCCCTGAGGGTCTGTTAGAATTGAAGCATGTCGCGCGTTCATTCCATTTTTCGTTATGTCTGACATGACCATCTTAGGTTACTTCCTGACGGCATTCGTGTTCACGGCGCTCGCATGGTGCGTCGACAGACGCGGAAGGGCGCGACGCTCGTGACGGAAAACGAGTACGATTCCCGCGGGCGGCTCGTCCTGACGCGCACGACCGGCGAGCCCGAACGGCGCTACGCCTACGACGACTGGGGCGAGCTCACCAACCGCACCGAGTCCGCGGACGGCGCTTGGCGGTCGGTCTCCGTGACGCGGGCCAACGCGCTGGACGGC
>JAZQPI010000001.1:0-12323 GCA_045628545.1 Kiritimatiellia bacterium | reverse complement strand
TCGAGTCCGCTGACACTCGCACCGGCATCAATCGCCCGTCAGGGCGATTCGGCTTCGCTCGCGTTTCCGTGCTTTCCGTGTCAAACCTACGCCGTACGGCATTGGTGCTGCATAAAAGTCTCGTTGCACCCTTTTGACGCGGGCGTCGGACACGCTAACGTAAGGCAACAACATGTAAATGTAATGTGAGAATGTGGAAATGTGAGAATGAGGAATTGAGAAAGCGCGAGAATGTGGAAATGTGAGAACGCGTTCGCGTCTTTTTTGATATAATGGAAGGAAATGAGAATTGACTATCCTTTGAAGTTTCAGCCCAATCTCCATCCCGCGCTGTGGGGGGTGGAGAGCTGGGAGGTTTCGGTTCATCCGGCCGGGCCGAGCTTGATCGCCAACGGACCGCTCGCCGGCCGGAGCCTGCGCGAGGTGCTGCCCGACTTCCACCTGCTCATCAAGGTGATTGACGCCCGCACGCGGCTCTCGGTCCAGGTGCATCCGAACGAACGCACCGCGCCGCTGACCGGCGGCGACCCGAAGACCGAAATGTGGTGCCTGCTCAAGGACGGATTCATCTACGCCGGTCTCAAGCCTGGCACCGACAGCGACGCCGTCGCGTCCGCCGTTTCGAGCGGCCGTTTCGAGGAACTGCTCGTGCGCCATGACGCCAAGTGCGGCGATGCGTTCTTCATCCCCGGCGGACTCGTCCACGCCATCGGAGATGACGTCAAGCTCTTCGAGGTGCAGCAGAGTTCCGACACGACGTACCGGCTCTACGACTGGGGGCGCGTCGGCAAGGACGGCAAGCCGCGCGAACTGCATGTGGAGAAATCCCTGCAGGCAATCGACTACGCGCTGCCTACTCCTGTTCCCGCTGCCGCGGTCCGCTGCGGCTTCTTCGACTTCAGGACGTTTGCGCTGCAGGGCGAATGCCGTCCCGGCGCGGCGGCCGCGCCTGTCGTCCTTCACGCCGCGCACGGCGGATTCACCGTCGACGGCGTAACGGTGGCGGAAGGGGAGAGCGTGCTGGTTCCCGCCTGCCTTGCGCCCGTCCTCTCCGGCGATTCAACGGTTTTACTGGCATCAGAAAAGGAGATTCCATGGAAAGTCTGACGATCAAATCCGCCGAGTCCTGCAAGTGGGACGCGGCCAGCCTCGGTGAAATCATGCTGCGTCTCGATCCCGGCGACGGACGCATCCATACTGCCCGGTCGTTCAACGTCTGGGAAGGCGGCGGCGAATACAACGTCGTCCGCGGTCTGCGCCGCTGCTTCGGCCTGCGCACGACGGCCGTCACGGCCTTCGCGGACAATCCGGTCGGACGGCTTGTCGAGGACTTCATGCTCCAAGGCGGCGTCGACACGAGCCACGTCACATGGGCGAAGTTCGACGGCATCGGCCGCGAAGTCCGCAACGGACTCAACTTCGTCGAGCGCGGCTTCGGCTGCCGCGGCGCGCGT
Organism: Kiritimatiellia bacterium; assembly: GCA_045628545.1. Classification (GTDB taxonomy): domain Bacteria; phylum Verrucomicrobiota; class Kiritimatiellia; order RFP12; family UBA1067; genus UBA1067. The sequence goes on along the minus strand of JAZQPI010000001.1, from coordinate 10,869 downwards.
TCCTGCGCCGACCGCGGGCTCACGGCCGTCTCGCAGCTCAAGCCCGGCCAGATCGACTGGGACGGGCTTTTCGGCCGCGAAGGTGTGCGCTGGTTCCACACGGGCGGCATTTTCGCCGCGCTTTCCGAAACCACTGCCGAGGTCGCCATCGAGGCCCTGAAGACCGCCAAGCGCCACGGCACGGTGACGAGCTACGACCTCAACTACCGCGCCTCGCTCTGGAAGTCGATTGGCGGACAGGCCAAGGCGCAGGAGGTCAACCGCGAAATCGCCAAGTATGTCGACGTGATGATCGGCAACGAAGAGGATTTCACCGCGGCGCTGGGCATCGAGGTGGAGGGCGTCGACAAGAACATGACGACGCTGCCGATCGACGGCTTTCGCAAGATGATCGACAAGGCGGTCGCGCTGTATCCGAACTTCAAGGCCGTGGCGACGACGCTGCGCAGCGTCAAGTCCGCGACGGTCAACGACTGGAGCGCCATCTGCTGGTACAAGGGCGAGCTGCACGAGTCGATCCGGCGGCCAGGCCTCGAAATCTACGACCGTGTCGGCGGCGGCGACTCGTTCGCCTCGGGACTCGTCTACGGCTTCATGACCTTCGACGACGCGGAGAAGGCCGTCAACTACGGCGCCGCGCACGGGGCGCTGGCGATGACCACGCCTGGCGACACCTCGATGGCCACGCTCGCGGATGTCGAGAAGCTCGTCGGCGGCGGTTCCGCACGAGTCGATCGTTGACCACCGACAACCGAAAAAAAGGCGGAGGTGCTTTTATGGGCAAGATGACAAAGTTCAGGTGGGTGATCTGCGCGCTGCTGTTCTTCGCGACGGCGGTCAATTACATGGACCGTCAGGTCCTGTCGCTGACGTGGAAGGACTTCATTGCGCCGGAATTCAGCTGGACAGATGACGATTACGGTACGATCACCGCAGTCTTTTCCATTATCTACGCGCTCTGCAACCTCTTCGCCGGCAAGTTCATCGACCGTCTCGGAACGAAGAAGGGCTACCTCTGGGCGATCTTCATCTGGTCGCTCGGGGCGTGCTTGCACGCGGGCTGCGGCGTCGGGACGTCGTGGCTCAAGGGCGCGGGGTTCATCGCGATGATGGGCATCACCGTCTCGGTCTGGCTGTTCCTCTTCTGCCGCACGATCCTCGCGCTCGGCGAGGCGGGGAACTTTCCGGCGGCGATCAAGGTGACGGCGGAGTACTTCCCGAAGAAGGACCGCGCCTTCGCGACGTCGATCTTCAACGCCGGTTCGTCCGTCGGCGCCCTCGTCGCGCCGCTCACGATTCCGCTCATCGCGAAATACTGCGGCTGGGAGTGGTCCTTCATCATCATCGGCGCGCTCGGTTTCGTCTGGATGGGCTTCTGGATGTTCCTCTACACGAAGCCGAACGCGAATCCTCGCGTCAACGCGGCAGAACTCGCGTACATTGATCAGGACGAGGGCGGAGCGGTGAAGGACGAAGGCAAGGCGAAGGATGAAGGTGAAGAGAAGAAGATCTCCTACCTCAAGGCCTTTTCGCTCCGCCAGACCTGGGCGCTTATCTTCGGCCGGTTCCTCACTGACGGCGTGTGGTGGTTCTTCCTCTTCTGGACGCCGGGCTATCTTTCGGACCAGTTCGGCTACAAGAGTTCGGACGGCATGGGCATGGCGCTCATCTTCACGCTCTACGCGATCGTCACCTTCGTTTCGATCTTCCTCTGCAAGCTGCCGACGTACATGGTCGACAGGAAAGGGATGGAGCCGTACGAGGGCCGCATGGTCGCGATGTTCGTCTTCGCGTGCTTTCCGCTGCTCGCCCTGGGGGCTCAGCCGCTCGGGACGTACAGCGCATGGTGGCCGGCGGTGCTGATCGGCCTCGCGTGCGCGGGCCATCAGGCGTGGAGCGCCAACGTTTACTCCGTCGTCGGCGACATGTTCCCGAAATCGACGATCGGCACGCTGACGGGCATTTCCCAGTTTGCGGCCGGCTGCGGCAGCTTCATGGTCAACAAGTGCGCGGGCAAGCTCTTCACCTATTCGGCCGAGCAGGGCCAGGATTTCTCGTTCCTCGGCTATTCGGGCAAGCCGGCCGGCTACATGATCGTCTTCACCTATTGCGCCGTCGCCTATCTGGTAGGCTGGTGCTGCATGAAGTCCCTCGTTCCACATTGCAAGAAGGTTGAATTATGAAATCCATGAATGACTACTGCGCGGAGTATCTGCGCTATCTCGGAATCGCCAAGACCGAACGCCGGAGCTACGCCGAAAGCGTGCGGCTGCTCGAAGAGCGCGGCTTCCGCGAACTGTCGAATTTCACGGCGCTCAAGCCCGGCGACAAAGTCTACCGCGGCTACGAAGACCGCACCATCATGGCGGCCGTCATCGGCAAGGAGCCGATCGCCGCGGTCGGACTGAAAGTCGTCGGCGGCCACACGGACGCGCCGCGGCTCGACCTCAAGCCGAAACCGCTTTACGAAAAGGGCGGCTATGTCTACTTCGACTGCCACATCTACGGCGGCATCAAGAAGTACCAGTGGCTGACGCTGCCGCTGGCGCTTTACGGAACGGTCGTGCGCAAGGACGGCACGAAGGTGCAGATTGCCGTCGGCGACGGGAAGGGGGATCCGATCTTCATGATCTCCGACATTCTGCCGCACCTCGGGTACGATCAGAAGGAAAAGAAGCGCGACGACTTCTTCCCGGCCGAGGACCTTGACGTCATCGCCTGGTCGACCGCGGCGGCGCCGAAGGATGACGACAAGCCGGGGAGCGATCCGTCCGCGGACAAGCCGGCGCTCGTCAAGTATCTTAAGGAGACTTACGGCATCGAGGAGGCGGACCTCCTCTCCGCCGAGCTGGAGATCGTTCCGGCGGGGCTGCCGCGCGAAGTCGGCTTCGACCGCGCGCTGATCGCCGGCTACGGACACGACGACCGCGTCTGTTCGTTCGCGGGGCTTCAGGCGCTTCTGGACGCGTCGGACGAAGTGCCGGAGAAGACGGCGTCCATCCTCATGTGCGACAAGGAGGAGATCGGCTCGATGGGCTCGACCGGCATGCAGAGCTCGTTCTTCGAGAACACGGTGGCCGAACTCATCGAACGTCAGGAGGAGAACGCGCGCGACATCCTCGTGCGCCGTGCGCTGGAGAAGTCCTCCATGCTTTCTGCCGACGTCACCGCGACGGCCGACCCGCATTTCGCCGATCTGGACTCGACCGGCAACAAGGCGGTCTTCCACCGCGGCGTCTGCGCGTCGAAATACACGGGCGGCACGTCGAAGGGCGGTGCGAGCGACTGCGGACCTGAATTCGTGGCGACGATCCGCCGCATCATGGACGAAGGCGGCGTGACCTGGCAGATGGCCGAACTCGGCAAGCAGGAGAAGGGCGGCGGCGGGACGATTTCGCAGTACATGGCGCGTTTCGGCATGAAGGTGCTCGACATGGGCACGCCGCTGTGGAACATGCACGCGCCGTGGGAGATCGCGTCCAAGTTCGACTGCTACCAGACGTATCGCGCCTACAGCGCCTACCTCCGCAGCCGCGAGGGCTGAACAGCTTTCTTTCCGCGAATCCTTGGCGGCATTCAGGCGAAAACTCAGTTGACCGCCTTGAGCACGGCCTCGCGAATCTTGCGGAAGTCGCACCGGCCCTCGACCGCCTCGGAAACCCGGAAAATCCTGCGGGGCTCGGCGAGCTTCGGCGCGAACTCGCGGTCCGCGGAGAGAATGCGCAGCTTCTCGGCGGCGACGATGCCGTTGCGGAGTTCGAGGAAACGCCACGAGGGCTCGCCGTTCGGATAGCAGAGGAAGGTGTCGCCCGCGGCCCATTCGCCGAAGGAGGCGTCGGCGCAGGGATCCTGCGGCCAGCTGTTCCAGGCCCAGCGGAGAAAGCCGTCGAGACCCGCGACGCCCGGATAGACGCCGAGCCAGAAGGCCTCGCCCGGACCGGACGACATGAAGGTGTTGGGACGCTTCTGGCCGCAGCAGACGTAGAAGGTCGTGACGAGACCGCGCTTCCGCCGGTCCGCGGCCTCGGCGAGGAACGCCTCGTCGAGATGGTCGAGCACCTGGCAGTAGCTGTCGATCTCGATGCCCTTGAAATCGCTCGGCCTGCGGTTGCCGGCGACTGAAACGCGCATCCCGGGGGCGTACTTGTGGACAAAGTCGACGACCGCCTTCACCTGCTCGGGCGCTCGCTCGTCCATCGCCATCACAGTCCGCTCGTACCAGCCCTTCTCCCGGAGGTGCTTCGCGAAGCGCTCCATGAACTTCGCCCAGTGCGACTCGAATTCCGACGTGCCGGGCGTAAGCTTGAGCACCCACGGACAGAGCGAATAGCAGGAGATGTCGGGACCGAGTCCGCACGACTGGCAGAACTCGACGTATTCGTCGAAGCGCCGGAAGTCCTCGTCCTCGACGAGCGAATGGTACGCGTCGCAGCACTGGTGTCCCCAGGGCAGGTCGACGATCGGCACGGTGATCGCCTTCTGTCCCGCGGAGGCGAGCAGCTCGTAGACTGGACGCATCGCGTCGTAATGCGCCCGGGAGAACGGCTGGACGCCGGCGATCCGCGCGACGGCCCACGGATGCTGCCAGAGGTCGAGCACGTACTTCCAGTCCTTCGCCGGCGGAAGCACCCGGTCGATCACCGTGATCTCGACGTCGCCGCATTTGTAGACGCCGGGTTTCGCGTCCGGCGGCGCGCTGACTTCGATGACGCGGTTCGCGCCTCCGGTGGTTCCGTCGCGCGGAATCGCGCCGGTCGTGTCCCACGTAACGCGGTCCAACGTCTCAATCCGCTGGAGGCTTCCGGGCTCGGGGGCGTATCTGACCGGACGGAGTTCGCCGACCCTGATTGAAAGCGGCGCCGGCACTTCGCCGAGCGCATGGCAGTCGCCGACGATCGCCGCGGCCGTCTCGCCGCGCCAAAGCGTCATCGTCTGCGCCTCGCCGAGCGCCGCCGCCAGAATCGCACAACCAAAAACAAGTCTTTTCATTATGTCTCCTTCGTGAAGCATTATATCACAAATAGCGATTATTTTGCAGAGTGCCATAGTCATAATCGTGAAACAGGACGGCACTTTACGCCGTGCGTCTGTTTTGATACAATATGGGCGTTTAGAGTAGACATTGATGAACTTGCCAAAGACATCCCAGACGTTGCTCCGCGACCTTGCGGCAAGCGCGGAGAACGTGCGCTGGGCCGAGTTCGTCGTTCGGTATCGCCCGATGATGGAGGCGTATATGCGCGAGAGGTTCCCTTCCGTCGAGGCGGATGAGGCGATTGCAGAAACGCTGGTTGCGCTGGTGGACGCCTTCAAGACCTATCGCTATGATCCGGAGGAAACGGGCCGCTTCCACAACTATTTGACCGGCATTCTCCGGCACAAGGCGCTTCAGCTCTGCCGACAGGCTAAGAGGGAGATGGATCTCCGCGAGCGGGCGGCGGGGGATCCGGCGCTGCCGCGGACGAAGGGCGATCCGTTTACGGCTCAGTTTCGGTATGAGGGGACGGATGCGAAGGGTCGGAGAGTGTACGGCATCGGTCCTCAAGAGTTGTCCAAGAACGTCTATGTCGACGAGCGGGTCACGCTTCGAGGTCCGGCACTTTACAAGATTACGGGTCCGGGACGGCTGACGGCGAACATCGATGGGACCGGGGATGTGGAGATCGAGATTCAGCGGGGATCGTTGCATGACTCTCTGTAACGATGCGAGAATAACCTTCCTGAAGGAAATAAATCCTCAGTTCGTCAATGTATCGCTATATAGTATTACGCCGGATGAACATGATAGGATTACGCAGCTTCCAGGTAGTTGGAAAAGAACAATGGACGCGATTCTTCGGTGTTGTGCCGCAGGGGTCCGGTGTCGTATTGCAGTTCCTGTGCTGAAGGAGAACCGACACTCTCTAATGGAGGTGAAAAACTTCGCAGATGAACATGGCATGATTATAGTGCCGGCGTGGGAGATCGTTGCAAAAGCAGATCATTGTTGTGACAATCTTGGATATGCGTGTTCCGCAGAGGAAATGCGTGACATGCTGTCTCGAGATTACTGCTTATTCCAAAGTGGATATGATGGTCAGATGCCGAGTAGAGATAAAAAAGTATGTGGCATAGGGGAAGGTCGGCTCTATCTGAATGCAAAGGGCAACTATTACCCCTGTGATTCGATGCACGAGTATGTGCTTGGGAACGTGCGCGAGAATACGGTGGAGGAAATCTGGAAGGGCGAGAAGCTGAATTACCTGCGCGGATTGAAGAATCGTGATTTTGGTGAGTGCGCATCATGCGAAAACCGTCCGTGGTGCAAAGTGTGTCCGGCTGCGAATTTCAATGCAACAGGCGATTTGTTCAAACATCATCCGAACACGTGCGCTCTTGCAGGCGTCGTGCGGGAGGTCTATGGAGGTAAATAAGATGCTGCTTAAGTTATCCAAGAATGCGTTTGTGCGCCAGTACGGGGAGTTCACCTATGTGCTTGAGCGCATCAAATGTTACGACCAGATGTTCAATGACGCCGAGGTGTTCATGCGCTGGATCACGCGGACGCCGATGGAGAAGACGGAGATTCTGAAGAACATCTGCGACGTTTTCACCGGCGCGGACGCGGATGAGATTGCGCACGACTTCGACGAATTCATCGCGCCGCTGATCAAGGAGAAGGTGATACTTGCAGACGAGACAGCGGCGGAGCTAGACGCGCAGGAGGTTTCGTTTTCCTATGACGTCGAACATCCGAAGACGATGGATACGCACTACATCAAGCCGTCCACGCTGCAGAGCGCGGCGGCGAGGTCGTTCATGGCGAGGCAGTTGGCGCGGAACTGGTGCGAGGCGGCGAGATACTTGCGAATGTCGCGCGAGGGAACCGCCGGGGGCTCTGGCGTCCCCGAACCCCGCCCATGGTGACGGCGAGTTATTTCGGCCCAACCTTGCTCGATCGCGCTCATGAGCACATGGCTCGCGAAGAGCGGGTTGAAGTCGGGCGAGACCTCGTAGTTGACGATCACGATGAAGTGAAGGTGGTCGGGCATGATCACGAAGTCGCTCAGCGTTGCGGCGGGCCAGACCTGGTGCACTGCCACGAAAGCGGACTTTACGATTTCGCCGAGTGCCGTGAGCTTCGGACGATGATGCTCGTCGACAAGTTCGGAAAGCACTTCGGGGCGACCTTCAAGTGCCAGCGTGATGAAGAAGAAGCGCTTGCCAGTATGGGTGAAGGCGAGATTCATAGTGGAGATTCGACGGGCTTAGAACAAATCGGCGTGGGTGCCGTAGAAGTGTTGAATAGCGAAGTTAACGATAGCGTATCAAAAATGTCTTGCGCCGTCAATACGGCGAAAGGCGAAAACTGCGGCGGCGAAAACTGCGGTTCGGCTTTGAATGCAATTCGGTTGCCACGAACGCGCGGATATATGATATAATGTCACAAATAGTATTTCTGTCAAAGTGCAAGCGCAAAGGGAGTTCATGGTGGCTAAACACTTTCTAGGAATAGACATTGGCTCGACGACTTACAAGGCCGTTGTCCTTTCGGACGTCGGCAAGGTCGTCCATTCGATCTATCAGCGGACCCAGCCCGTCGATTCCGGCCGTCTGGCCTGCACCGGCCGGTGCAACGGCTGCGGCAACTGCAGCATGGGTTCGGTGAAGAAGACGACGGACGAGTTCCTCAAGGCCTGCGGCATGTCGCTTTCGGGCATCGCGGCGATCGTGGTGACGGGCAGTCAGATCGTCGAGGACACCAAGCGCTTCATCCCCTTCGACTTCCAGGTGAGCGAGGTTTCGGCCCATGTCGCCGGCGCGCGGCACTTCCATCCCGACGTCGACGCGATCATCGACTGCGGCGGGCAGGACTCGAAGTGCATGGTCTACAATCCCGACATGCAGATGTGGACGTCGATGATGTCCGGCGTCTGCGCGGCGGGTACGGGCAGCTATCTCGATTCGGTCGCGGCGAAACTCGGCGTGCCGATCGAAGAGGTGGCGTCGAAGGTGAACTACGACTCCGACATCGAGTTCAGCTCCGTTTGCGCGGTCCTTTCGGCGACGTCGATCAACAAGTTCAAGAACCGCATTCCGATCGGCGACCTGCTGGCGGGCGCGTGCAAGGCCCAGGCCCGCACGATCCTCAACTCCGTCGGCCAGCTGCTGCTGCACAAGCCCGGCCGCCGCATCCTCTTCCAGGGCGGCGTCGCCTCGAACGGGGCGGTGGCGCACTATCTGCGCGAGCTGACCGGCAGCGACATCGTCATTCCCGAATACCACCAGGTGATGGGCGCGCTCGGCGCGGCCTGCCTGGCGCGCGAATTCCACCGGCTCGGCGGCAAGCTCGCGCTGGAGAAGGTCCAGTATGAGCCGACGAAGCAGAAGTCGGTGGCGATGCGCATTCATTCGACGAAGCACGACTTCTTCTCGCGCGACAAGTCGAAGCCGCTCGTCTACCGCAACCTCTTCTTCCCGACCGAGATCCTCAACGCCTTCGGCTGCCGGATCCGCACGCTGGAGACCTACGCGGCGCTTTTCGGCCGCCGGTCGCAGAAGGTGAAGGAGGCCCTCGGGCGCGCGGCGCAGAAGGGCTTCGACCAGCAGACGTGCTCCTTCCTGCGCGTCCTGGAGGGCGTGCCGCTCGAAAAGCCCGACTTCGTCGTGTCGACGAGCCAGCCCTGCCAGCAGGCGGAGCGCATTTTCGAGGACCTGGTGACGGACTACGGAGTTCCGGGGCGGCTTTTCTCGCTCCACACGCCGATCAACAAGTCCACCCCGAACGCGGTCGAGGTCATTGCCGAAGGGCTGGCGGAGTCTGTTTCGCTGATGCAGAGCGCCTTCGGACGCAAGCTTGACAGCGGGCGGCTGGAGGAGGCGTGCGAGCTTTCTAACCAGGCGGCGGCGTATGCGCGCAAGTGCAACGAGCTGCGCTGGTCTTCGCCGCCGCTGGTGCGCGGCAGCGAGGCCGTCTACAACGCCGTCCTCTTCTCCCAGCTGTGGGGGACGAAGGAGCTGGTGGACATCCAGAAGCAGTATTACGAGGAGCTGCTGGCGAAGAAGGAGTGGGCCGAGAAGCGCTACGCGATCGGCGACACGCACCGCCTCATCTGGCTGCACCTGCCGCCGTTCTACGACACGCGGCACCTTGACTACATCGAGGACCGCTGCAACGCACCGATCGTCTTCGAGGAGACGAACTTCGTCGGCTGGAAGGACCTGGATCCGCGCGACCCGTACCGGTCGCTGGCGGAGAAGCTGCTGACGACTGGGTTCCTCGATCCGACGCTGCGCATCGACTACATCAAGCGCGCGGTGAGCGAGGCCCACCTCTCCGGCTGCGTCCTCTACACGCACGGCTTCGGCCGCTGCTCGCTCGCGGACCGTCCGTTCACGAAGCGGCTGCGCACGGCGCTGGAGGAGGCGGGCATTCCGCTTTTGGCGCTCGAGGGCGACTGCATGGACGCGTCGATCGACCCGTGTTCGACTGACACGAAGATCGCCTCGTTCGTCGAGGCGCTGAACCTCAAGCGCTACGGCAACATCTTCGGCAAGGTGTCCGTCTGATCGGAGGAGATGGCCTTATGAACGCGACGGTCGCAATCCCCTATTCGGAGTCCGACGGATCGGTCTTTCCGCACTTCGGCAAGTCCGCCTGCTTCAAGATCTACGTCGTCGAAGACGACCGGGTGGTCTCGTCCGAGGTCGCCGCGACGGACGGCGCTGGGCACGAGGAGCTCGGGCTGTGGCTCGTACAGCACGGCGTGAGCGCCGTGCTCTGCGACGGCATCGGGCCCGGGGCGCTCGGCGCGCTCGCCGCGGCGGGTGTCGTGGCGCTGGCCGGCGTCAGCGGCGCGGCGGACCAGGCGGTCGAGGATTTGATCGCCGGGCGCCTCGCCGCGGTGCAGACGCCGATCTGCGGATGCTCTGGGCATCACGGCGGCTGCGGTTCGCATGGCTGCGGGGCGCACCACGGATGCGGCGGAGCGCACGGAGGCTGCGGGGCGCATCACGGATGCGGCGGTTGCGTCTAGGAGTGTGCGAATGTTATAATATCAACTTATTTGGAGAAAATTAAAAATGCATCCTTATCGTACTCATACCTGCAACGAGCTCCGCGCCAGTGACGCGGGCAAGACCGTTCGACTTTCCGGATGGATGTTCCGCCTGCGCGACCACGGCGGCATCCTCTTCGTCGACCTCCGCGACCACTACGGCCTCACGCAGATCGTCGTCCATCCTTCGCGCAGCTTCTTCGGCCTCGTCGAGAAGGCCCATCTCGAGTCCGTCATCACGGTGACCGGCGAAGTGAAGCTCCGCACCGCTGACACGATCAATCCCGACCTGCCGACCGGCGAGATCGAGATCGAGGCGAACGAGCTCGTCATGGAGAGCGCGTCCGAAGTGACGCCGATCTACATTCCCGACGAGAAGGCCGACGAATCTGAAGACGTGCGGCTCAAGTACCGCTTCCTCGACCTCCGCCGCGAGAAGCTGCACAAGAACCTGATTCTCCGCAGCGAGGTCATCAAGTTCCTTCGCGAGCAGATGTGGGCCAAGGGCTTCAACGAGTTCCAGACCCCGATCCTGACGGCCTCGTCGCCCGAAGGCGCGCGCGACTACCTCGTCCCGAGCCGCCTCCACCGCGGCATGTTCTACGCCCTTCCGCAGGCCCCGCAGATGTTCAAGCAGCTCCTGCAGGTCTCAGGCTTCGACAAGTACTTCCAGATCGCGCCGTGCTTCCGCGACGAGGCCGCGCGCGCGGACCGCTCGCCGGGCGAGTTCTACCAGCTCGACATCGAGATGAGCTACGTGACGCAGGACGAGATCTTCGCCGTCGTCGAGGACGTCGTCGGCAAGACCTTCCAAAAGTTCTCCACCTGGACG